>CAZWRD010000305.1:0-2504 GCA_964636105.1 uncultured Bacteroides sp. | reverse complement strand
TGCAACCAGTCGCTGCCTTCCTTGTCCACCTTGATAAACTCGTTTTGGAACCGGAAGTAGTAAAACCTGTTTTCCATCGTAAGCAGGTCAAAGATGTTCACCCGGTCGGCTCTGACTTTGCGACCACCCGCAGATGCTGCCTCCGCAATGGCCCGCTTAATGTGGTTTGACAGCCCGACCGTCAATTGTAGTGCCTGTATTTCTTTGGCTGCCACGTTCCACACAATGAAGTAGTGCTGAAAGCCTACGCCTTCCGGAAGTTCCGGCTTTATTTCCTTGTACACGCCCTGATGCTGTGGCCTGTTAATGCCTCTACAGAACACGCGCATTATGTCAGTTCGGGTATCCCTGACAAGGTTTGAGTAGTAACCCTCAAAGCGATTTACAACTTTGGTAACGCCCGCCACACCAAATGCCTGGCCAATTACAATCAGGTCAAGTGGCAGGTCAAACTGAAGCCTTTGTTCGGCTTCCTTGTCGTAAGCGCTGAATCCAGCGCCCGCCTGATGCGCTGTTGCTGTTGCTGCAAAGTTTGAAGGCGTTTTGCCGCCTTTGTACTCGATAAACAGCCTGAACGGGCGGCCCTGCTGTTCCGGTACTTCTACTGTGTCGGTTGGTTGAAAATTCATGCCTTGAAAGTTTAGTTTGTTATGAATAACGGGCGCTGATGGCGTCCGGCTTTGATTCCCTTGATAATCCAGCGTGCTACCGTTTGCGCTTTGTGGCTGTTCGGGTCACGGTAAAGTTCGCGCCACCATCCATCATCGAGTAAGCCCCACCACAACTTTGGGTCAAGGCGCAAACCGCTCGCGGGCGGCTCCGGCTTAATCATGCTCCACGCCTTGAATCCTACCTGAATACGCATGATAGTGCGCGCATCCTCATAAGGTTCATCCTGAAGCTGATTGATAAACTGGATTGCATTGTCAGCGCCCACAGCGGATGCCAACTGCCTGAATGCCTCGTAAATGGTCGGATTGTCGTTTTGTTCCATATTCGATTATTTGATATGAAAAAAGAGGGCCTTCATCTGCTTTACGTGTTCGCACATTTCATCAATCTGCTTTTGAAAAACAAAGTGCTTTGACCGTACGGCATCCGAATAAACTGAAATTTTTTGCATGGTCTTGTCTTTGTTTTCAGATTCAAAAGCCGATAATGACATATTTTTAATATCCTCTAAAAGGTTTCTTTGCTCCCAGTACAGTTTTTCAATGCTATCAACGTAGCACTCTATCAGGTTAATTCTTCTTTGCGCGGCTGCTATATCTTCCGCTCTCTTTGTCTCAAAATAACTGCCTTCCATCATGTGTGTCAATTTTGTGTGTGAATGTTTTTGTTTGTTCGTTTCATGCTGCAAATATAATGCACTTTATTTAATATTCAACAAATTTATTTATCAGTTAATAAAAAAAATGCTGCCAATCATTACGACTGGCAGCGGCTTTTCAACTTGTTTTCCTTACTTTCTTACCCCAAAGGTACTGATTTCAAACAAAAAAGCCCGACACTTTGCAGCGCCGGACTAATTGTCAGAATGAAAACCGATTTGATGGAAAAAAACGCAAAAGTATCTTTTGGCCTATGTGTACAGGTAGAACTCCCCATCTGGAGCGTAAAACTCCGGCCCTTGTTTGAAATTCGTTCCGTCAATCTTCTTTGCCACCGAGCAAAGATATTCCCATTGTCCGGTAGCACGTTCCCGCGCTTCGGGTGTGATAGTGTAAGGCGTTACCATGCCGTCATTATCCACCGCAATCAGGTGGTAAATACACTCTTCGCCCTGGCTGTCAAATTCATGGCAGTAGATGGCTGCCTGAAGGTCGTACCCGCCTGTCCTGATCTCAAAGCCGACCTGAACGCCTGACTTCGCACCAAACCGTTTCAAATCCCAAATAACGCGGCGCCCTTTGGTGTCAATCCCGATGGCATCGCGGTATCCAACGTGGCGGAATCCTCCGAACTCAAAGTCCGTGAAGTCCTGAAACTTGAATAGTTCGCGGTTAAGCAGTCCATGCTTTTGCACGGTTGCGGATTCTTTCACAGCGACTGCGAGTAATGAGGCTTCGGTCACCTGTGAGGATGTGACAATGGACAAGCCCTGCTCCGCTGCAATACCCGTAATGCGGGCATATTCCGCTTTGCCCTCCTTTGTGCGCCTGTCCAGCGATTCAGGCAGCGTGATATACTCGCTGTCGAACTGATCGGGCGTGAAAAGGATGCAGTCAAGCAGGCGGCCCTCGATCATGGATGGCGTTTCTGCTTTCTTTTCGGACAGGTAATTGTACAGCTTTCGCGGGCTGTGTTGCAGCGCTTTTAAGCGGCTGAATGATAAATGGTTGATGTTCATAGCGTGATGTTTGTGTAAGTTCGTTGCAAATATATAAACCTTTTTACTGTTTGTCAATACGTTTTTCAGGCATTAACAAAAAATGCCCGACCTGAAATCAGATCGGGCAAGTGGAACCTACACAAAAAAAAGAAACACCTACATTTACAAAACA
>CAZWRD010000304.1:0-2510 GCA_964636105.1 uncultured Bacteroides sp. | reverse complement strand
TCCTCAGCTTCATTTACAGCTATGGCTTCACCCAATTCTGTTTTCTGGCAGGTAACGAATGCTATTTCCAATTCAAAATCCATTTCTTTAGTTGGACTAAAAATTGGATTTGGATTTTCTTCTGTTTTTATTTGTCCGTTGGGACGATGCAAAGGTGCACCAGAAACAACAATTGATGATGCTCTTCCATGGTAACCAACCGGAAGATGTTTCCAGTTGGGAAGCAATGCATTGGCAGGGTCGCGGAACATTTTGCCTACATTGGTTGCATGCTCCATACTCGAATAGAAATCAGTATAATCGCCAACCTTTACAGGCATTATCATTGTTACTTCATTTATCTGATAAATAATTTCGGTCAATAAAGCCGTCTGAGTTTTAAGCTCATTATTTTCTGTTGAAAAAAGCTCAATAATTCTTAATCTGACTTCACCGGCTTTTTTACGCCCCAGCGAAATAAATGAATTTAAATCTTTTTGCTTGAAATAATCTGTAGTATCAACTGCAGTATTTCTAAAAAATCCATGCTGATTTAATGCATCCAGATCAATAATATTATCACCAATTCTGCTTGTTGCCCTTATCCTGCCTCCGGGCAAAACTGACATTCCGAAGGGAATGTTGTATAAAGGGAAATCAGAAGTTTCAGAAACAGTAAGCCATGATTTAGTAAGATTTTTATTTTGAATCATTTTATTTTATTTAAAAAGTCTATAGTGTTCCTCTTCTCCCTTGCTCTAATTCAATGGATTCAAATAAAGCCTTAAAATTTCCTTTTCCAAAGGATTTGGCTCCTTTTCTCTGAATGATTTCATAAAAAACAGTAGGACGATCCTGAACTGGTTTTGAAAAAATCTGAAGTAAATATCCCTCATCATCTCTATCAATCAATATATTGAGTTCTTTTAATATTTTAAGTTCTTCATCAATCTCTCCTACCCTATCCATTACAGTATCGTAATAAGTTTCCGGAATAGTTAGAAACTCCACTCCTCTTTTGCGAAGACTGCTTACTGTTTCTATAATGTTATTGGTTGCAAGTGCTAAATGTTGAATTCCCGGACCTTTATAAAAATCAACATATTCTTCAATTTGTGATTTTTTCTTTCCTTTTGCAGGTTCATTTAATGGGAATTTTATTCTGCCATTGCCATTGGTCATAACTTTACTCATCAGAGCAGTATATTCTGTGGATATATCATTGTCGTCGAATGAAATCAGTTGTTTAAATCCCATTACATCTGCATAAAACCTTGCCCATGTATTCATTTCATTCCATCCTAAATTACCCACCATGTGATCGATATACAGCAAACCGGTTTCTTCGGCTCTGAATGATGGATTCCAGGCTATGTAACCAGGCAAAAAGAGACCGTTGTAATTATCTCTTTCAACGAAAATATGCACTGTATCGCCATAAATATGTATTCCCGAGCAAATTACCTCACCCCATTCATCAGAAATTTTCACGGGTTCCATATAAGGTTTTGCTCCTCTTTTTACGGTTTCCTCAAATGATTTTGATGCATCGGGCACCCATAATGCAGCTACCTTTACGCCATCACCATGAAGATTGCAATGTTTTGCTATATCAGAATCGGGAATTAGTGAAGTTGTAAAAACCAACCTGATTTTCCCTTGCTGTAATACATAAGAAGTCTTTTCTTTGTTTCCTGTTTCGAGTCCGCAATATGCAAGTGGTTGGAATCCAAATGCAGCCATATAATAATAAGCCGCTTGTTTAGCATTTCCAACATAAAACTCTACATAATCGGTTCCATTTATTGGTAAAAAATCATTTGCTCCCATATTGTTATGTTATATGATATTTAAGTTTCTATTTTTTAATTTAATACAACAATTCGTCAGGCATATTGATAAGATTTTTATTAGTTTTAACAAAATATTTAATTATATTAAAAGCTTACAATCATCATATCAACAGCTTGCAATCTTTTTAAGAAAATCGAAATTAATCAAGCCAAGATAAATGATACTTAGTATCTTCAATTTCCAGCGCTTGACGGGTTATTTTTAATGGATTAAAAGTGTCAACCATTACAGCTACTTCATCAGTTCCCTTTTTACCGATACTTTTCTCAACAGCTCCCGGATGTGGCCCATGTGGAATTCCCAATGGATGTAGCGTTATTTGTCCTTTTTCAACAGATTTACGGCTCATAAAATCTCCATCAACATAGTAGAGAACCTCATCAGAATCAACATTGCTATGGTTGTAAGGAGCCGGAATAGACTGTGGATGATAATCATACAAACGGGGAACAAAAGCACACATTACAAATTTATCAGTTTCAAATGTTTGATGTACAGGTGGTGGTTGGTGAACCCTGCCTGTAATGGGTTCAAAATCGTGTATTGAAAAAGCATAAGGATAATGACAACCATCCCAGCCAACTACATCAAACGGATGACTTGCATAAACATAAGGAAAAACAAAATCTTTCCTTTTGATTATTACCTTAAATTCGCCTACTTCATCATGAACCTCA
>CAZWRD010000303.1:0-2529 GCA_964636105.1 uncultured Bacteroides sp. | reverse complement strand
CAGCAGGGGCGGGTGGTGGAGTAATAAATGTTTTACTATAAAAAAAAAGACCGCTTTTTATAGCTATAAGCGGTCCTTTTTTAATCTGTTTAAATGCATCTATTTCAAAAAAAACAAGACTATAACAAAACCGGTTCTAAGCCAAAGCGTTCGCCTGTTCTATCAATTTATTGGTGTGGGTTTTATGCAAATCAGAAATATTTTAATTTAGCCGTAAGCGTAAATTATCAATGTTAATTACACCCCCGACGTTTTCTTTAATCCTACCAAAGCAATTATTAATAAGCTTATAAAGAATACTCTCCAAAAGTCGATAGGTTCTTTAAAAAGCAATATCCCAAAAACAAAAGCTCCTAATGCACCTATGCCTGTCCAAACGGCATAAGCTGTGCCAATGGGCAATGTTTTAAGTGCCAGCGACAGAAAATACAAACTAAAAATCATAGAAATTGAAGTAAAAACTGAGGGCATTAACTTTGTAAAGCCTTCTGTGTATTTTAAGCCTATCGCCCAAGCGGTTTCAAATAAACCTGCAATCAATAAAAACAACCACGCCATTTTTTTGTTATTTTTTACAAATGTAGTTTATTTTTATGTAAATTTACAAATTGTTTTACGCTACATAGCAAGTATAACATTTTATACAGAAATTCTAATAATAACACATAAAATGCTAAAAATTTATCATAATCCACGTTGCAAAAAATCAAGAGCCGGACTAGAATTTATTAAAAACAAAGGTATAGAAGTTGAAATTATTGAATATCTCAAAAATCCTATTTCGGAAGATGTTTTAAGATTACTACTGGCAAAACTACATTTAAACCCTCAACAAATTATACGTACACAAGAAGATATTTACAAAAAACAATTCAAAGGAAAGAATTTTAATGATGATGAATGGATAAAAATCATGGTAGAATATCCCAATCTGATTCAACGCCCGATAGTAGAAAAGAAAAACAGTGCCGTAATAGGCGATCCGTTCGATAATCTGGAAACTTTTTTATAAACTTCAAATAAACAATTTAAACAAGGGAAAAAAATGAAAACAAGGAAAGAAGAAGACACTATGGGAATAGTGGAAGTGCCCGAAGATAAATATTGGGGAGCACAAACACAACGCAGTGTTGACAATTTTAAAATCGGAGAAGCGGCATCAATGCCAATAGAAATTATCAGAGCATTTGCCATTTTAAAAAAAGCAGCAGCTTTAACCAATCTCGAACTAGGTGTTTTGCCTAAAGAAAAAGCTGTTTTAATAGCCAGAGTTTGCGACGAAATACTGGAAGGCAAACTCGACGACCAGTTTCCGTTGGTAATATGGCAAACAGGCTCAGGAACCCAAAGCAATATGAATCTGAATGAAGTAATTGCAAACCGTGCAGAGATATTAAATGGTGGCGTTTTGGGCGGAAAAACCTTTATACATCCCAATGATGATGTAAATAAATCGCAATCGTCGAATGATACATTTCCAACTGCAATGAACATTGCGGCTTACCAAATGATAGTTGAATGCACTTTGCCCGGAGTTCAGATGCTGAGAAATACCTTACATCAGAAATCTGTTCAATTTAAAGATATTGTAAAAACCGGCAGAACCCATCTGATGGATGCCACTCCCCTAACCTTAGGACAGGAATTTTCGGCCTATGTTTCTCAACTGGATCATGGAATAAAAGCCCTGAAAAATACTTTGGATCATTTATCTGAACTTGCGTTAGGTGGAACAGCAGTTGGTACCGGACTTAATACACCCAAAGGTTATGATGTTTTGGTAGCAAAATACATTGCCAACTTGAGTGGTTTGCCTTTTATAACGGCACCCAACAAATTTGAGGCATTGGCTTCGCACGATTCAATAGTTGAAACTTCGGGCGCATTAAAAACACTGGCTGTAAGCCTGATGAAAATAGCCAACGATACCCGGTTATTAGCTTCGGGACCACGCTGCGGGATAGGCGAAATTCACCTTCCGGAAAACGAACCCGGTTCATCTATTATGCCTGGCAAAGTAAATCCTACTCAGAATGAAGCCTTATCAATGGTTTGTTGTCAGGTGATTGGTAACGATGCCGCCATTTCGGTTGCAGGAACTCATGGCCATTTTCAATTGCATGTTTTTAAACCGGTAATGATTTACAATTTGCTTCAATCAGCCCGTTTAATCGGAGATGCCTGTGTTTCATTCAACGATAATTGTGCAATAGGTATTGAAGCAAATATGCCGTTTATCAACAAAAATCTCGAAAATTCGCTGATGTTGGTAACTGCCTTAAATCCACATATCGGATATTATAATGCAGCCAAAATAGCCAAAGCGGCACATCATCAGAATATTACATTAAGAGAGGCTGCTATGGAATCGGGCTTGCTTACTGATGAAGAATTTACTTTGTGGGTTGACCCAAAAAAAATGTGTTAATCTTAAATAAAAAAAGGGCAGAATTTATTTACTGCCCTTTTTTATTTTACGGTCTTGAATGTAAAGCAATCCGGTTACCTTCGCTATCGATAAACAATGCC
>CAZWRD010000302.1:0-2540 GCA_964636105.1 uncultured Bacteroides sp. | reverse complement strand
TGTAAAAAAATTCTTTACCCGATGTGACTTTTTAAATCCACAACCTTCATAAAACAACAAGATTGCCGGAGTTTCACCTGTTCCGACAAGCATAGTTTTATAGTTGTTTTTGTAGAAATCAGAAATGTAATTTATCAATGCACTACCATAGCCTTTGCCTTGATATTTCGGATATGTAGCAATGTTTTTCAGCTCGCAGGTTTCGCTATTTATTGGCACTACAACGCAAACGCTTTTCAAATCATCGTCAAATAAAGCAAACAAGTCTCCATTCGGCAAATATTTGTCAATCATATCTTCCTGCTCGTCTGCTAACAGCATTAAGTCAAGAAACTTTTTCTTATTTTCGATAACTTTTTCTATTTTCACCATAGTTCAGCTCTTTTCAACTATTCATTATTCTCTTAGTATTTTTCTGTATCAAAATTGCTAGACGTTTTACTGCATGATATACAATGTTTAGTGCTATTATACTTTTGGGTACTCTTGTTTACAAATTTCTCACAATATGCTTGCGCTTGCTACCCAATCTAACAATTCTAAACCTACAGGCAAATAAGTCCATTGTGTATATATGTTCATTTTATTATATCCTAATCTATTGAAAATAATCCGAATAAGGTTCGCATTCTAAAAAATATTGAGTTGGTGTTTTACCTGATAATAATTTGTAATCATTTATCATGTGCGACTGGTCAAAATACCCACAAGAATATGCCAATTCTGTAAGTTGAATACTTTTATTTCTTTGCTTTTCTTCTAATGTATTCTGAAATCGTACTGTTCTTAAAAATTGCTTGGGCGTAGAACCAATATATTCAGCAAAAATTCTTTCGTATTGCCTTCTGCATAAACAGGCTGATGAAGAAAGCGTATCAATATCAATTACGCCTTTTGATTGATTTATTATGGCAACGCTATCCATAATTCGTTTAATTTCATATTCCTTTTTCCTTTTTAGTAATTGATTAATAAGGAATTTTTCTATGATATAAATTTTCTCTTCGAAAGTTACTGACTTATATAACTCTAATTCTAACTCAACAGTTTTATCTTTCAAAAAGTATTTTAAAGGTATGTTTTGGTCGAATAATTCATTTGAGGGTATATCAAATAATAATTTTACTCCATAAGGTTGAAACGAGATTGAAAACAATGAGAGTTTTCCTGAAACTACTATATCGTAGTATTTTTTCTGTTGTCCACTCAAAATCGAGTTTTCTGAAATGTGTTTGTTTTCATCTAACGTTTTTGGTTTGTCACCTAAATAGAACATCAATTCCATTAATCCATTGGGAACCACTCGTTGAATATGCTCATTACCTGTGGGTAAACAATCTTCTATTGCCCAATATTGTTTTACACAATGAGACAATAAGAATGATGGTTTTGAAATATGATATTGCACAATATTTTAATTATAATAAATTACACATTTTTAAAATAGGATTGTGATTACTAATTTTAGAATCACAATCCCTTAAAGTCATTTACTAATTATCTCCGTATAAACCGAGTTTATTTCCTTCACTATCAATAAAAATTGAAAAATACCCACGATTTTCAGCCTGAATTTTAGTTTTTGGTTGAATTATCTTACCTCCACTTTCTTCAATTCTAATCATTGTATTATCTAAATCATTTTCGGTATTTAAGCTCACCAATACACCGTCTTTTGATGGATTAAAACCTGGTGCAAAAGAAATTGCCCCTTCACCCGAGGGAAAACACGCCATTTTCTCTGTTCCACAATCTATCACTTGCAACTCAATTCCTAAAATAGTGTTGTAAAACTCAACGGCTCTCTTAAAATCTACTGCTGGGATTTCAACCCATGAAACTAACTTTTTCACTGTCATATTTTTTTAATTAAACATTAAAGAACAATGCAAAATTAGGTTTTAAAAATATATAAGAATTGTAAAACTACGACATTGTTTAGATTACTTGCAATGCAAATAATAAGTTAGCACTTTAGGAAGAAGTGGATTTCTAAACTCTGAACAGTAGCTCTATCTATTCAAAATTCTCTCGAAATTTAAATTATATTAAATCCATTAGAATTTAATTCTTTAACTTTGCACCACATAACAACTTTTTTGTTGTTGTGTTCTGCCTTCATTTTTATTTGTAATGCTTCTACAAAAATGAAGGCTTTTTTTTGTTTACAACTGGTGATTTTCTTTTGCAAAAATCTGGCGATGCAAAGTTGCTAACTACAATATTATTGATTACAACTTAATGGACAGAAAACATTCCAGCGTTTTCTCCCAAAGGATTAATTAATTCGTAAAGCTTACGCTGAACAACGGATCTCAAAAACTTAACCCAGTTATTGGACTTTTTTATTGGGTTTTTCGGCTATACGACAGTATTTTACCATCAGTTTTTAAAAAACTCATACTCATAATATGTTGTTACTATTGAGTTTTCAATATGTTTTGACTTTAAAAGTCCATTTTTGTCATATGTCCATATTTCTTTACTTATGAAATCCCCATTTCTTTTATTAGATTCTATCAGAACTATTCTACTATTAT
>CAZWRD010000301.1:0-2540 GCA_964636105.1 uncultured Bacteroides sp. | reverse complement strand
CTTATCCAATATTTGCCTGAAATATTGGTGTCTACATAAATAACGCTGTCTTCATATGACTTTACTTGCACCCACTCACAGAAAGCGCTTGGGGCATAAAAAGCAAATATGAATAGAGTTAGGTATACGATTTTTTTCACTATCTTTATAAGCTCATTATTTACACAATGGATAGTTTTTAAGACTACTGCCAGTTAACTTCAATTTTTTTAAGCAAGCCAATAACATTCTCTTTATCTTGCTTTTCGCAGGTCTTAGCCTTCATGGCAGAAACAATAATTTGTAAAGAAGCGCCGTGTAAAACAGAGATAAATGCAACTTGTTTGTCGGTCATTTTTTGCTTACGTGCGTAGCTTGTAAGAGATTTATAATAAGGCTTCCAATCTAAACCACACCATTCGGCCATGCCAGACATTTCTCCAACATTTATGGTTTGATCGATAGCAGTTGCTGAAATTGGAATGGTTTTTCGATCTTGGTCGTTTATTGGAAAAATTGGGTTACCTTTAATGTCTCTGGCATTTCCCCAAAAACCAGTAAGCACATCTTTAACCAACCCCGTTCGGATATTGGATGGAAGAATCCCCGCAAAACTGGTGACTGAAAAAAAGATCAAGAGTAAAGCTAGACTTCGCATATATTTAAGCCTGAATTAATAATTTAGAATAGCAATGAAGTTTAATAATCTGAAGCGTAAATTGAATAAACATAAATTATTGCAAATCCACATCCCAAACTTCCGCACGACCATCTTTGGTTCACTTACGCCATTCTTCAACCTATCTTTGGGTGACAAGTCAAGCTGATTCATTAGCGCAAGTATTTTGATAATCGTTTCATTTTTGACGAAGACATAAATCCTGCAGCATTCATTTTCGAACCCGTCGTTGGTTAGCTTTTGGGTATGAGGCTGTCTTAGCTTTAAACAAAAACATGCCTAATAATCCTATCAGACCAGATGTAAGGCAGATAGTATGTAAAGTTGCGATTTGCATGCTACCTAGTAAAACATTGCTATCGGTAAAAGGGCTTAGTGGCTTAATGTCATCATGCATAAAACTATCTAACAACAAGTGTGACCAAGCTCCAATTAATGCACCGCTCCATGCCGCCACTTTACTAATGTTTGGCTCGGCACTCAGCCATTTGCTTTTAATTTCATCATTCCAAATTTTAATCCCGCCCTCACACAAACTCCTGCCATAAACAGCAGCCAAAATTGCAATTAGTGTTGCGCCAATAATAGTGTGAAAAAATCGGTGCTCAGGGTTAAGTGTTATTAAGAAATAGGTAATAGGCTCAAGGTCAATCAACACATTCACTAATGCAAATACTGACCAGCTAAAATTATGCGGTGCAATTGCTTTTATAGGCGTTATAGCTAAAAGGTGAAAAGGAGTAAAAGGCATATTAATAAAAACTATAGGTCATAGTCCCCTATATTTTTTGCCATACATTCTCGTGCGGACGAATCTCTAATATACATTAGTGTTAATGATTTGATTATTTGACAACACATTTGTCTCTTGCCAAAACAGCGAATTCAAATATTTTTTTTCTTTTAGCTTGAGATAGATTCACCCCGTTTTCTTTCATGCTATCCAATCTGGCGTTATCTCTATTTACGATCACATCAACATAGTCTTCATAAGACATGAGAACAGGTGTTTCTTTAGCAATACAGGTACAAAATGAAATGTTGCCATTAGATAACATACAGCTAGTTTTTTTAATGAATGAAATATGTAATAACGCGCCCCAATACGTTTCTTTTTTTGCGCGGTATTGAGAATCATATGCATTTATTAAAGAGATGACTTGTTCGTAGCTTAATGGAAGTCCATTATTAGCCTTAAGATTCGCTAATTTTCTACATTCAGCATATTCAATTGAGACACCTATACCTTCTAATTCTTTAGCTATGGTCTTAAACTCGTCACATGGGTCATAAAAAGAATTTTCAGCATAAGCGTTACCAGCAAATAATATCAATGCAGCTAGTAAAAATGAGTTTAGTTTTTTCATATCCTCTCCATCTTAATTACTTTACGAATAAGCACTTGCAAAGTTAATAATATTAACTGCGGAGTAAAATCAGCATCGCACCAGAGAATAGCGTTTTGCTCATATTTTTTACCGAGCCATAAAGCTTCTTCCTTAGTGATGCCAAGTGCCAAAAAACTATCTTCTTTTCCCCAGAGCCCTCTGGGTATAGATCACCCGAGCAATTCTTTAAAATTATTACCAATAAACAATGCATAATGGTTTTTTATTAGGTATCAACAATAATACCGACTAAAAAGATTGTCTAAATTGATGGTGATATTTTTTCTAGATCAAGTTCATCCAAAGGCAAACCCAAAGCCGTTTTAACCACGCGGTTATAGCGCATCTCGCGTTTATAGTCCGCGCCACCTATCATGCAGCCCCGATAAA
This sequence comes from uncultured Bacteroides sp., assembly GCA_964636105.1. Lineage (GTDB taxonomy): Bacteria > Bacteroidota > Bacteroidia > Bacteroidales > JACABE01 > JACABE01. The sequence goes on along the minus strand of CAZWRD010000301.1, from coordinate 104 downwards.
CCAACTGCACCTCGTGGTTTTTATAACGCGTTTTCATCTCATCCTCAAACACCAAGCCATAAATATAAAGCTTGGCATTGTGGTGCTGCAGATCGTATTTAGCT
>CAZWRD010000300.1:0-2554 GCA_964636105.1 uncultured Bacteroides sp. | reverse complement strand
TGGGAACAATGAAGTAAAAAAAGTGAAAATTGTGGGAGGATCTAAATAAATTTCTGATTTGATTTGCAACCCGTTTTGACCCCTCGTCGGGTGGGAGTTACAAATCCCGCCTGACGGAACGATATTGAAGTTAACGCGGGCGAACTCACCAAGGTTGATTTCGATATAGAACCGACTACTTAACACTAAAAAACGGTTGGACTGTATGCCTGTGGGAGGGTGTGGGGTTTTGGTGTTAAGAATCAAATGGAAATATTATGAAAAGTAAGAGTTACTTATTAGAAAGTGGTATATATTTGTTGCTACATCTTAGTTATGCCCAATTCTAAAAAAAATCAACCTCTATGAAGAAAATTTTATTTCTGATTATCTTATTAATCCCCGAATTATTACTTGGACAGGAAGAAGCCTGGAATAACTATCTTGGACAGTTTGAGAATGGAACAGGTTCAGTAGTTTTGAACATGGACATTGTAAAAAGAGCACCTATTAAAGAACTTCCATTCGTAATAATAACAGGAGTAAAATTTAAGCCTTGTGACAAGAATGGACTTCCACAAGATGAAGGATTTGCGAAACTTTATCAAATTTCCGACTCTATTAATGTAGCTATTGAGAACATTACCAAAACAGAATTTGTTGGGACATTTACATATCAATGTGAAAGACTAGATTATATCTACGTTAAAGATACTAGTGGTTTAAGAAATATATTATCAGCAACTTACAAACGACTATTCCCCGAATATGACAATTATATTAATATTCGCTACGACAAAGAATGGGCTGCATATCTCGAATTCCTTTATCCAAATGAGCAAACCATGGAATATATGTCCAACCAATCAGTTCTTGACCAACTCATCGCAGAAGGAGATAATTTAATTCAAGCACGACAAGTTGACCATTGGCTTTATTTTTCCAACAAAAAAGATCTTAATGATTTTGCTGAATATGCAAAAGGCCAATCATTTAAAATTGAAGGAAATGACAAAGTAAAAGGACAAGAATTACCATATCAACTTCATATTTCAAGGAATGACAAAGTAGATATTGAATCTATTAGCAAGGTTACTATTCAACTTAGAACCGACGCGAAAAGATTTAATGGAGAATACGATGGTTGGGAAACATTCATAGTTAAATAAAAAAAGAACTGGGCATAACAAACGTGGTTGTTGCACAACTCACCATTCGCAGAACTTTGATGATAAAGACAAATCCATCAAAATGCAAAACATTGATTATCAGATTCAAAGATTTGCAAATTCCAATTTATAAATCATTAAATCCAATGAAAATGAGTTGTGCAACAAGCACAAACGCTATAGCAAATGCGGGGTTTGCGTGTTCGGTGAAACATTTGAAAACTATCGTCGGGTGGGATTTGCAATCCCACCCTTACAAACTACAAGGATTTGTAATCCGGCTAAACATAAAAAACCATAGATATATTATGGATTACAAATCCCAATAATACACTGAAGCGGGATTGCAAATCCCGCCTAGCAAAGATCGCTCCGCTAAATTGCAAATCCCGCCTGACGGAAACAGTTGAGCAACAATTTAGTTCCGCAGTTGCCAGAACATCGGCAGTTGGGCATAATTTTAAAAAAACGATACAGCATGATAAAGAAATATTTATTGATTTCGATTTGTATTCTGAATAGTATTAATGGATTCAGTCAAAGTACAGATTCTTTAGCAGTAAAGATAACTGATAAGATGTGTAATTGTCTTGGAGATTTTACTGATTATAAAACCTATAAATCAAGATTTGATAATTGCTATGATAGTGCAATATCACAGGTGATTTCTGAAAAAAACATGAGTGAAATAATGTTACTTCTAAACCCTGATAAAAAGCAGGAGGTAAATAAAAAAATTGAGACATTAATACGTATCAATTGTGAATCCGTTAACCATATGTTTAATAAAGAATTATCCAGTTCTGTAGAGACTTCGTCAAATTCAGGAGTAAATGCTTTTCCGACAAATTTTACTGACAAGGATATTAAAAAACCAGATAAGTGGAATGGTAAAATTGTCGCTTTTGAAGGGGAGATAAAGCGTCTCGAAAAAAGCACAAAAAATACTCCCTATTACGAGTTGAAACTAAATATTAATAGTATTTGGATTATTTCAATGATTGATAGCGGATTTGAGAAGGTAGGCAATAAAATAAGGGTAGTTGGATACTTGCTTGATATTGATAAATCAGATAATGATAACGAAAGACAATTTCACAATGATGATTATCATGTCCTTGTTTTTGGTGTTGTTGACTTAATGACTAAACAATTAGCATATTATCCAGGTTCCGAAATGCAAATGAAACAGTGGATTAATGGACAAATACCAAGTTCAGGAAAATAAACTATGCCCAATAAATAGGAATACGAGCGGTTGGTATGACCCAGAGATTATTCTCTACTACAGTCACTTACAATCAAGGATTTGTATAAAAAATTGTACCCTATCAAATCCCTAACCCCTCCAATACGGATGCGCCTCCGTATTAAATATCACTTTATGGAAATTCAGTTTGCCTGAT
>CAZWRD010000299.1:0-2581 GCA_964636105.1 uncultured Bacteroides sp. | reverse complement strand
GCAAATCAATTGTACTTGAATTTTCTCCAACCATTATTAGTTTGATACTTGCTGGAAAAGTTGGCTCAAGAGTGGCTTCTGAAATTGGCACCATGAGGGTAACAGAACAAATAGATGCCCTCGAAATAATGGGGATTAATCCTCCTGCATATTTAATTTTACCTAAGATTATTGCTTCAATGCTAATAAACCCTATACTTATAGTTATTAGTATGTTTTTGGCTATGGCTGGGGGTTGGCTTGCGGGTTCACTTACAGGATTATTATCTACTGCTGATTATATCAGTGGCTTACAATTTCAGTTTAAGTTTTTTGATATTTCATATGCTTTGATAAAAACAGTTGTTTTTGCCTTTTTAATTACTTCAGTTTCCGGATATTTTGGATATTATACCAATGGCGGTGCTTTGGAAGTAGGCCGTTCGAGCACTAAAGCCGTGGTCAACAGCAGCATTATGATTATTTTATTCAACCTAATTTTAACTCAAATTTTACTAGCATGATAGAAGCAATTAATGTAAGCAAAATATTTCATGAGCGTGAAGTATTGAAAAACATAAGTGTGAAATTTGAACAAGGAAAAACCAATTTAATTATCGGTCAAAGTGGTTCAGGAAAAACGGTTTTAATGAAATGCTTGGTTGGTTTATTTCAAATAGATAAAGGCGAAATAAAATTTGATGGTCGTTCCTTTTCTACAATTTCTTATGATGAAAAAAAGAAAATTCGACAGGAAATTGGAATGTTGTTTCAGGGCGGGGCTTTGTTTGATTCTATGAACGTGGAAGAAAATGTAATCTTTCCACTATCTATGTTTACCAATCAAACCAAAGAAGAAAAGCTTGAACGTGCCAATTTTTGTTTGAAAAGAGTTAATCTGGACAATGCCAATAAACTTTATCCTTCCGAATTAAGTGGTGGAATGAAAAAAAGAGTTGCCATTGCCCGTGCGATTTCGGCTAACCCTAAATACTTGTTTTGCGACGAACCCAATTCGGGGCTTGATCCATCTACCTCAATAGTTATTGATAACCTGATTAGCGAAATTACGCAAGAATATCAGATTACTACTGTAATTAACACGCATGATATGAATTCAGTAATTGAAATTGGCGACAAAATTGCTTTTATTTACAAAGGAAATTTATGGTGGGAAGGCGATAAAAATTCAATTCTAAATTCGGATAATAAAGAAATAAATGAATTTGTATATTCAACTGAATTAACCAGACGCTTAAAAAAATAATTTTATGAATATAATTGATATCATTATGCTTATACCATTAGTATGGTTTGGATACAAAGGTTTTGTAAACGGATTAGCTATTGAAATTGCCAGTTTGCTGGCATTGATACTTGGGATATATTTATCCTATCACTTTTCGGTTTATGTGGGCAAACAAATGGGTATTGAAGGCAAATATGCCAGTATCTTATCTTTTGTGATTACCTTTATTATTGTGGTTCTGCTTGTTCATTTGCTCGGAAAAATTGTAGACAAAGCATTTAATTTGGTTTCTTTGGGATTTATTAATACTTTTGCGGGTGTAATATTCGGAATTCTGAAAGTGGCACTGATACTTAGTGTGATTATTTATTTTATTGATAAATTAGATACTCGCAGACTTATCATTTCAGAAAAAAATCGTACAGAATCGAAATTACTTAAACCCGTTAAAAGCATTGCTCCACTTATTTTTAGTGGTTTAAGAGATGATAAAACTGAAAACAAAACCATTAATCTTTTTGAATAATTATAAAACTATAGTATATCAATTAATTACAAACAAATTTAAAAACAATGAGAAAAATTTTCCTATTAATTGCTGCAATTTTTGCAGGTATTGGCTTAAATGCACAAACTAACGGTTCCCTTACTTTTAGCGTAACTACAACTTCAACAGGAAATTACAGTCCGAAGCATGTTGTAGCAATTTGGATTGAAAAAGCAGATGGTACTTTTATTAAAACCAAATTGAAAAGAGCTAATACCAGGGTACAATGGCTAAATCAATGGGTAACAAAATCGGGGCAAAATGTAGTAGATGCTATTACGGGTTCAACAATAAATGCACATCAAACCGAAAATATTGTTTGGAATGCAACCAATGTAAATGCTGCTGTTGTTCCTGATGGCGATTACAAACTTTGGATTCAAATGGCCTGGGCTAATGCGAATGGACCTACTTACAGCATCCCTTTTACAAAAGGAGCTAATGCAGTAAATTTAAATCCTGCCAATCAGACTAATTTTACCAATATGTCATTGGTTTGGACTCCAAACACAACTAGTATTAACGAAATTAATGCAGTAAAATTATTTTCAATTTATCCTAACCCAATAAACAATCAAAGCAAAATCAATTACAATTTGAAAGAAAACAGTGATGTAACCATCAGTTTGATTGATATCAATGGGAAATTGGTAAAAGTTTTAACAGACGAAAATCAAAAAGCTGGAAGCTACAGTTTACAAATTAACAACGATTTGAAATCAGGTGTTTACTTTGTAAAAATGAATACAGGAAAAGCTCAGTTTACCGAAAGAATAGTTGTGCTTTAAAAATTAAATAAAAAAAAC
>CAZWRD010000298.1:0-2586 GCA_964636105.1 uncultured Bacteroides sp. | reverse complement strand
CTTTTCTAAAAATCAAATTTTTGATATAGTAATTAATAAAGACGATTACCAGACAGATGCAGTTGATGCTGTAATATTGATTGTTAAAGAAAATAATTGGGAATCAGAAATAAATGATAAAATAAAAAAACTAAACCAAGACTATGAAAATGAAATAGCAGAAAAGGCAGAATATTACAACAGAGTTGTTGAATTTCAAAGAGATAATTTTTGTTTTAATATTAGAATTTCTGACATACCTAGATTTGAGTCTGTGTTGGTTAAAAAAAATATTGACTTTTTAAGAGAGGATAAAAATATAGGTGTCCAACTAGATTCTTATCCGACACAAAAGTATTATTTTAAAGAAAAAGATATAAAGAAAGTTGATGAAATTTGTATAAGTTTGAAATTAATTACACAACCTTATGCAGACATTAAACCTTTTATAAAATTTGAGTTGAAAGTTATTCTAATAGCTGTTATTGTTGCATTATTGTTTTATTTAATTTTTATTAGATAGTAATGATAAAACAGCCGCTAATTTTATGCGGCTCCAAGTGAGGGGATGCGTAAGATTGAAAAGTAGAACAATAAAAAAAGGGTAAGACTGATGAATCAATTAAAATCAAACCGTCAGTTGTAACGGGAATATTGGAGACAAAGCGTTTAATCAAATAATGATCATGAATAAAGATACGAACAATCATATCGGGACAGACACTGAATCAATTGAAGATGTTTTGAAAATTATTGAGAAATCGTACAATATTAAGTTCGAAACAAATGAACTCGGTTATATAAGAACTTTTGGAGAGTTAACCGACCATATCATTTCAAAAATTAAGCTTCCCGACAATAATGATTGTACCTCACAGCAAGCTTTTTATAAGCTACGAAATACAATGATGACTTTAAAAACATTCGATTTTTCCTTTATAACGCCAAACCAAGAACTAGCATCCTTGTTTCCAAGACAAACAAGGGAAAAAAAAATAAAAGAAATTGAAACACAACTTGGATTTTCTTTAGAAGCATTACGACCAAGATATATCATTTCAATAACGCTTTTGGTTTTAGTCTTAGCTTCCATCGGCATGTTCTTTATCGATTGGAAGTATGCAATAAGCGGAATTGTATTATCGGGACTTTTATTTAGGATTTCCGAGAAAACTGGAATTGAATTCAAGGACAAAACCATGGCACAGTTGACAGAGAGAATGACACAACGAAATTATCTCGCTTCGAGGAGAAACAAGGGAACTATGAACAAACGGGAGGTAGAACAAAAAATCAAAGACTTATTTGTGGACGAACTATTGATTAAAAAAGAAGAATTGAACCGACAAACAATTATTATTTGAAGATTCGTCAAAACGCATTTTGCCAATCGAACATACTCCCCTATGCTGTAATTAATTACGCTGGGAGTGTGTTTATAGATTATTGACAAAACCACCCGGGAGCTATTCACTTAAGGGGTTGATTCATATACTCAAATATTCATTTTTTTACTCCATTAACTCTTCTCTGTCAAATAGTTCCAAAATCTTTTGGGCATAAATTGCATCTGAACTTTCAGGTTTTTCCTCTCGCTTATATTAATCGATTCATAGTAGTTTTTCCATAAAATCTGATAAATTTCTTCTTTTTCTTCCATCATCGAAGCATTTATTTTGCCCGACGATTTGCTGTATTTTTTTTGTTCGAGTTTAATTTCCTGCACATTAGTTAAATCGTAATACAAACCATAATCGCGAATGGTGTCGTAAATTACCCAATGTTGATCGCGAAAACGTTTTTTGAAATGATTACCAATAAGCGGAATAACATCATAAGCCGGTTGTATGGGTGCAAAAAATATACGGGCTTTGGTACGCTGAAATCTCACAAACATAAACATTCTATGTGCCTCACGAAGCACAGTTCGTTCAATTTGTTTCATTTCAAGCACTGTTTCGTTTCTGTAATTTATCGATACATCATAGCTTTCGGCAAAAACCAACCTAAGATATTTATAAATCAGCATTTCAACACCTTGCATCTCCGACAAAAAAGCATGATAAACCATATCAGCCGATAGTTTTTTGGTTTTTGCAATTAATCCTTTCCAAACCCTTTCGGCTTTTGCAATATCAGTTTTAATTTCAATAGCTTCATCAATAAACGACACTTGATAATTTTTCTTTTCAACAATTAAATCAGCAGTGGTTTTTGATTTGTAGGTTTCAAAAATCACAGTTAACAAACCCTCAAAGGTTTTATCGTACAAATAAATATTTTTTTTCTCGACAGGAGGCACATAATCGGGTTTGCTCAAAGCCGCCTGCAAACTTTTATGAAAATAAATCAATTCGTTCTTTGTCATAATACTCGAGTATTAAAAATCAGGATAATTATTAAAAAACTGCAACACATACATAAGTAAAAAGAATCAATTATTGTAATACTTTCAGATAGATTTTCAAATCTTCAAATAAATTTTTTAAACGCAGATAACGCAGATCCCCTTGGGAAACACAAATAAAAGCGCTTGCCTGTCGGCAGTCAGGGATTTTTATTATTTTAAAATCAGATGATTGTAAAAAATCCGTAAAATCAGCGTTT
>CAZWRD010000297.1:0-2599 GCA_964636105.1 uncultured Bacteroides sp. | reverse complement strand
GAAAAAAGTAGTTACTTTGCAGCCCAAATTAAAAAACTATCAAATAGTTAAAATTTAGCACAATGGGCGCATACATTTTAGTCTCGATTCTTATTCTTATCACTTGTGGTCTGCTGACCCTTGTTGTACTTGTACAAAATTCAAAAGGTGGCGGTCTCGCCTCAAATTTTGCAGGCTCAAACCAATTTCTCGGGGTTCGTAAAACCGCAGATTTTCTGGAAAAAAGTACCTGGACCCTTGCAATTGTATTACTGGTGTTGAGTCTGTTCTCAATATTTGTAATTCCCCGCAATGCCACTGTAAAGGTTAGCGACGAAAGTACTGTATTAAAAACCCAGCAGGAAAAAGCCAAACAAGCTGTTGACTTCCAGCCCGCTCCCGGAAAAGAAGCAACCGAAACCCCGGTACAGAAGTAAATTTCAAACTTTTAAAAGAGTGTCAGAATGTCATATCATTCTGACATTTTTTTTGCCTTCAGGTATCCTGTTTTCTTACAAGCAATCACCTTATTATAAGCTATTTATAATAAAAGGCGCAATTATTCTGCCCCGGGTGGTCTCAATGGTGTTCTTCATTTACCATTCACCTTCCCTCCTCTTTACCTTTGGCACATTATATGATTAGGGGCGCTGGAAATAATTATTTATTCACTAAAATAAAATATAAGCAAGACATGGCAAACGTTAGCATTAAACCATTATCTGACCGCGTATTGGTTGAACCCGCCGCCGCTGAACTGAAAACTGCAGCCGGCATTATTATTCCTGACACAGCAAAGGAAAAACCCCAGAAAGGTATTGTAATTGCTGTTGGAACCGGTAAAAAAGATGAACCAATGACCGTTAAACCCGGTGACCAGGTACTCTATGGAAAATATTCAGGAAGCGAAATCAATGTTGAAGGTAAAGATTACCTGATTATGCGTGAATCCGATATCCTTGCAATCATCTAAGAATTAATTAACTATTAAAATATAAATTAACATGGCAGTTAAAAGTATCACTTATGGCTTCGAAGCCAGAGAACATCTGAAAAAAGGCGTGAATGCCCTTGCCGATGCAGTTAAAGTTACACTCGGCCCCAAAGGTCGTAATGTAATTATCGAAAAATCATACGGATCGCCCATGGTGACCAAAGATGGTGTTACGGTAGCAAAAGAAATTGAACTGAAAGATAAGGTTGAAAATATGGGTGCCCAGATGGTAAAGGAAGTTGCTTCAAAAACCAACGACCTTGCCGGTGACGGAACTACAACCGCAACCGTATTGGCTCAGGCCATTTATGTAAACGGCTTACGCAATGTTACAGCAGGTGCCAACCCCATGGATCTGAAACGTGGAATAGAAAAAGCAGTTACTGCTACCATCAATTCGCTTAAAAAACAGACCCGCCAGATTGGTGACAGCATTGAGAAAATTGAACAGGTTGCCACCGTATCAGCCAATAACGACAGCACAATCGGTAAACTTATTGCCGAAGCTATGGGCAAAGTAAGCAAAGAAGGCGTTATCACCATCGAAGAAGCCAAAGGCATTGAAACCAACGTAAAAGTTGTTGAAGGCATGCAGTTCGATCGTGGATACATTTCACCCTACTTTGTAACCAATACCGAAAAAATGGAAGTTGTGTATGATGAACCTTTTATCCTGATTTACGACAAAAAAATCAGCGGTATGAAGGACTTCCTCCCGGTTCTTGAAAAAGTTGTTCAGACCGGCCGCCCATTGGTTATTATTGCCGAAGACCTGGAAGGTGAAGCACTGGCTACACTGGTGGTTAACAGGCTCCGTGGTTCACTCAAGGTTGCAGCCGTAAAAGCTCCTGGCTTTGGTGACCGCAGAAAAGAAATGCTTGAGGATATCGCTATCCTTAGCGGTGGTACCGTAATCTCAGAAGAAAAAGGTTATAAACTCGAAGATGCCGACCTTACTTACCTTGGTCAGGCTGAAAAAATCACCATCGACAAAGACAACACAACCATTGTAAGCGGACGTGGCGACAAAAAATCAATCGAAGGCCGTATCAACCAGATTAAAGCCCAGATTAAGACCACAACCTCTGATTATGATAAAGAAAAGCTTCAGGAGCGTCTGGCTAAATTAGCCGGTGGTGTAGCCGTTATTTATGTTGGTGCTGCCAGCGAAGTTGAAATGAAAGAACGCAAAGACCGTTTTGACGATGCTTTGAATGCTACCAGGGCTGCCCTTGAAGAAGGTATACTGCCGGGTGGTGGTGTAGCTTTTATCCGTGCCATTGAAGACATCCGCAACCTGAAAGGCGACAACGATGACGAAACCACAGGTATTGCCATTATTCTGAGAGCTTTGGAAGAACCACTGCGCCAGATTGTTGAAAATGCAGGCCTTGAAGGTTCGGTAATTGTACAGAAAGTACGCGAAGGCAGTGGTGACTTTGGTTACAATGCACGTACCGAAGTGTATGAAAATCTTTTTGAAACAGGTGTGATTGATCCTACCAAGGTTGCACGTGTAGCCCTCGAGAATGCTGCTTCAATCTCAGGTATGTTGTTAACTACCGAGTGTGTGATTGTTGAAAGCAAGGAAGACAAACCAGCAATGCCGGGTGGTATGCCGGGTGG
>CAZWRD010000296.1:0-2612 GCA_964636105.1 uncultured Bacteroides sp. | reverse complement strand
CGGCCTTCATGGGCATGTCGGCCGCGGGTAACCGGCTGTTCATTTCCACACGCGAAGGAAAACTGATTAGTTATCAGGGAGCGAAGTGAGGGGCGGGCGCATGATGCGGCTGGAACGGCTGAGCGTGGGGTTGATGGGTGCGGGCGTGCTTGCCGGGTGGCTGGCGGCAACGGCGGCAACGGCGGCAGGGGTTGCCGAGGGGCCCCAGGTCTGGAACGTGGAACCTTGGCAGACCGTGTCTGCCGGCGACTTTTCCGGCGTCAACCCGGCCATGAAGGCGCTAAAACCGATTGATCTGCTTGGAACGCGCAACGGGGTCTGTTCCGGATTCGTGGTAGTTACCCGCGATGGGGAGGCGATTCAGGGGCTAACAACCTCGGTGGGAGAACTCACGCAGGCTGGCAGCGGTAATGGGCGCATACCCGCGGCGAGGATCCAGATCCGCTTCGCGGACAAGGCCCGGCAGGAGAAAAGCTGGATGCCGCTGCAGCGCTTTGACCGGTTGCTGGAGGCTGCGCCGGCAGAGGTGGAGGTCTGGCGCCCGGTCGAGACCAGTGGTTTTCAGCGTAATTTCAAGCCGGCTTCGACCGGCGCGGTGGCCACCGTGCCGGTCTGGGTGACGGTGCGTATCCCGGCCGATGCCGTTGCCGGGGAGTACCAGGGCGCACTTTCTATCGAAGCCCGTGGGCTTCCGGCAACTGCTGTGCCGATCCGGCTCAAGGTTCACGGCTGGACACTGCCCGAACCAAAGGAGTTCCGCATCCGCACGCTGGGATGGATGAACCCCGAGGCGCTCGCCAGGCACTACGGGGTCAAACTGTGGTCCGAGGAGCACTTCAACCTCATGGGCCGCTCGATGGAGATGATGCTCGAACTCGGCAGCCGGCACCTGATCATCAACGTGACCCAGTATTATCCGGCACAGGATAACGCCGACACGATGATCAAGTGGGTGAAGCAGGCGGACGGATCGTTCCGGTACGATTTCACGCTTTTCGACAAGTATTGCGATCTGGCAGCGCAGAAACTGGGCAAGCCCTTCCCGTTGCGGCTCAACTTGTGGCGCGGACCGCGCAACGGCGGCGGCGGGGAGACCGACAATTACCCCAACACACGGGTACTTGTGCTGGACCCGTCCGCCAGCGAACCGGTGGTGCTCGAAGGACCGCACAAACTCGGTTCCGATGAAATGAAGGCCTTCTGGCAGCCGGTGATGGAAGAGATCCGCTTGCGCCTCGAAAAGCGCGGCTGGTTCGATGTCGCCGGTCCGAACTGGTTGTGTTACGAAGGCGGCCTGACGCCCCAACTGGCCAGCATGGTCAGGTCCATCTGGCCGACCGCCCGGTGGATCGACATGACCCACGGCCACATCACCCGCTACCCGACCACGGAGAAGGGCGTCTACGCGCCGATTTTCGTTCAATCCACGGTGTGGGGGGAAGGCAATCTGGACGCCTACGTCAAGTGGAAGACAGGCCCTTTTCCCCGCAACTACGCCGGGAAGTTTGACCCATCGACGGCCTGGTGCAGCCATGCGCGCAACCAGTACAGCGAGGGAGAATGGCCCCACCTGTGGACGCTGCGGATCAAGCATGAGGAGGCCATCCTCAGGGGCAAGGAGGGCCTGGATGCCCTGGGTGCGGACATGTTTCCGGCGAGGAACGCCCGGGGCCAATACCGCCCGGGAGAGTGGAGCGCGTTTGCCCAGGGGCCCAATAACGCCACGCGTGCCATTCTCGGCGCCGGCGATGCCGGCCCGATCGGCACGGAACGCTTCGAGGCCATGCGGGAGGGCATTCAGATCAGCGAGACCATGGTCTTCATTCAGAAAGTGTTGGAGGCGAAGAAACTGAGTGGCGCTCTGGAGGCGAAGGCCAATCAGGTTCTCGACGACCGGGCTCGGGCCATGGCCGCCTGCCTCAAACCCACGGGCTACCGGGGTTGGGTCTACGTGGACCTGGCTGATTACGCCAGGGAAGCCCGGAACCGCGATGAGACGCTCTATGCCCTGGCCGCCGAGGTGGCCGGGGCTGTGAAATGAGAAAGTCAGAACGGGCAAGCCCATAGACGCAAGAAATCAACATTTTGGGCCCTTGTTGACGCTCGCGACGACCCAGACAGAAGGCCAAAAAACGCGTGGGACGAAAAACCGGAATTTTTATGGCGGAAAAATTCGCAATTATCTGCAAATCAACAAGATATGAACAATCTCCCGTCACGAAAACCCCTCCTAGCGTCCCATTTTGTCCCGTTTTGTCCCGTTTTGTCCCATGAAAAAGGCGCGCAACCCCTGTTTTTGGCTCTCCTGCCATCCTTCCATATTCCGACATCGGCCGGCTGTTGGCCGCGCACCCGAAGCCACTTCGACATTCTGCGGTTCGACATTCGGCAATCTGCGGTTCACTCGATGCCAGACAGCAGGATCATAGCGCCTGCTGTACCCTGACAACCGGAGACCACGCCGCGCGCTTCTCCGTTGCCTCCGCGACCTCCTGTTACCCACAGCGCCAACCCTCCCAACCGTGAACCTTGAACCCTGAACCCTGAACCCCTGAACCCTGAACCTGCAAAGCCCCATTTCCCCATTGACGCGGCTTGGCAATTTTGGCACT
>CAZWRD010000295.1:0-2616 GCA_964636105.1 uncultured Bacteroides sp. | reverse complement strand
CGCTAACGTTAAGGATGCCATCGTCATTAATGAAATCGGGTTCACGGGTGTCCATTATGTCATCATCATTAATGAAATCGCCTTCGCTAACGTTAAGGATGCCATCATCATTAATGAAATCGGGTTCACGGGTTTTTATAGACAGTTTTAACTTATATATATTTATTAATGTTGCATTTATCCAATTCTGCTAATGTAAATTAATTGATATTTTTCAATAATCTTTGTGGTTTTTTCTTTAATATTATTTTTCATTTAATGAAATTATACTACTTTTGCAACGATATGCAATATTGTACAATTCGTATAACATAAGAATATTTTTTAAATGAACAATGCAATTTTAAATTTTAAAGAACCACAAAACGAAGCCGTATTATCTTATTTACCCGGCAGCGAAGAATCGAAGCAGTTAAAGGCTGAATTGGAACGCCAAAGCAATCAGCAAATTGAAATTCCGTTGATAATAGGCGGAAAAGAAATTAAAACCGGAAAAATAGGAAAAGTTGTAATGCCGCATAATCATCAGCATGTATTGGCTACCTATCATCAGGCAACAGATAAAGAAGTTAAGATGGCTATAGATGCCGCTATGGCAGCAAAAGAAGAATGGATGAATCTGGCTTGGGAAGAGCGCGGCTCCATAATGTTAAAGGCTGCCGAACTGATTTCGAAGAAATACCGTTTTCAGATAAATGCAGCTACCATGCTGGGGCAGAGCAAAAATGCTTTTCAGGCTGAAATTGATTCTGCTTGCGAAATAATAGATTTTCTGAGATTTAATGTTTACTTTGCTACGCTTATTTATCAGGAACAACCTATTTCCGAAAATCATACCATCAACCGTTTGGAATACCGTCCGCTCGAAGGTTTTGTTTATACCATTACACCATTCAACTTTACAGCAATTGCTGCCAATCTTAATACTTCAGTGGCATTAATGGGCAATACCTGTGTGTGGAAACCAGCTACAACTTCGTTGCTATCAAACTATTATCTGATGAAAATATTTGAAGAAGCAGGCATGCCAGCCGGAGTTATCAATTTTGTGCCGGGTTCGGGAGCTACCATCAGCAATATCGTGATGAATCACAAAGATCTGGCCGGAATACATTTTACGGGTTCCAATTCTACTTTCAATCATTTGTGGGAACAAGCCACCAAAAATCTTTCGTACTATAAGTCGTATCCCAAACTAATTGGCGAAACCGGCGGCAAAGATTTTATTTTTGCACATCATTCTGCTCGTTCGCTCGAACTGGCTACAGCCATTATCAGAGGAGCTTTCGAGTATCAGGGACAAAAATGCTCAGCAGCTTCAAGAGCCTATATTCCGGCTTCAATCTGGGATGAAGTTAAATCAATATTGCTATCGATGATTGATAGAATTAAAATGGGTGATGTAGCTGATTTTGATAATTTTGTAAATGCGGTTATCGACAAAAATTCATACAACAACATTATGTCGTATATCGAAAGAGTAAAACAATCGGATGAAGCTGAGATAATTGCAGGAGGAAATGGCGATGCTAGTGTAGGATATTTTATTGAACCTACAATTGTTGTAACCCAAAATCCGCACTTTATTACCATGGAAGAAGAAATCTTCGGACCTGTAATGACCATATATATTTATGAAGATGATAAATATGAAGAAACCCTGAAAATTTGCGACGAAACATCTCCCTATGCCTTAACAGGAGCTATTTTCAGCAGCGATAAATATGCATTGTTAAAAGCATGCAGAGCATTGCGTTATGCAGCCGGCAACTTCTATTTCAACGACAAACCAACCGGAGCCATGGTAGGACAACAGCCATTTGGCGGAGCCCGTGCTTCGGGAACCAATGATAAAGCCGGAAGTCATCTCAATTTATTGCGTTGGGTAAGTCCCCGCACAGTTAAAGAAACAATGATACCTGCAACCGACTTTGTATATCCTTACATGACCAAATAAAACAACAAAATGGAAAAAGAATTTAAAACAAAAGAAGTTCTCAAACGATTGGGAATTTCAGAAATAAACAAAGGTGTAAGCACCGGAGCAGAATGGTTTGAAACCACCGGCGATATTACTTCATCATATTCACCAATCGACAATAGCTTAATTGCAAAAGTAAAAAATGCCAATATTGAAGATTACGAAATGCTAATGAACAAAGCAAACGAAGCTTATCAGCAATGGCGTAAACTACCACCACCTGCCCGTGGCGAAATTGTTCGCCAGATTGGTTTGGCTTTACGCGAAGCCAAGGATGATTTGGGGTATCTGGTTGCACTTGAAATGGGTAAGATTTATCAGGAAGGCTTGGGCGAAGTACAGGAAATGATTGATATCTGCGATTTTGCAGTAGGACAATCGCGTTTGCTCAATGGAATTACCATGCAGTCGGAACGCAGCGAACACCGCATGTACGACCAATATCATCCGTTGGGAATTGTTGGTTTAATAACATCTTTCAACTTTCCGGTAGCTGTTTGGGCCTGGAATTCGATGCTGGCAGCAATCTGCGGCGATGTGGTTATCTGGAAACCCAGTTCAAAAACACCCATAAGTGCCCTTGCTACTCAAAATATTATAAATAATGTATTGAAAGATAACAATGTACCCGAAGG
>CAZWRD010000294.1:0-2616 GCA_964636105.1 uncultured Bacteroides sp. | reverse complement strand
GGGTTTTCGTGTGTCAACTTGCAAAAATATGAATTTTTTGCGAATACTTTATTCCATAATCCGGAACGTTTTAATCTGGTTGATAAAAAACTATCTGATCGGTAGGGCAATGAAAGAGATCGCTCTTGCAAAGTCATCGGACACTTTCGTTGGAGCCAGTACCCAACTCCCAGTTGCACTCTGACTTAATTTTTTATGGACGGTTGCCATTTTATCTTAAACGGGAATGCCATAACAGACTGCGGCTGGTGAAAGTGATTCATTAAATTACAAAGGCTTGCCATCAGGGGTTTTTGATTCGATAAAATATATCAATTGGAATATTGTATATCTAAAAAGTGTCTATATTTGTTTGTGAATAATGATATGGCTTTACACACTTTATCCTCACATTTATGAATTATATACAGAAATTGATCATTGGGATGGAATTAATCATTTAGTATTTCAAAAAAAAGAACTCGAAATTATCTTAAAGAATAATGTTTAACGCTTATCAAAATCTTAGTTATGAAAAGAATACTTACAGTTTTCATTCTTTCAGTGATTTGCTTTCTAAAAGTTCTCCCACAGGAAACAAAAATTATAGGGATTATTGACGGTGCGCATCAAAACAATGATGCTTTACGAGTAGTGACATTCGACTATGTTAGCTCTGTTTGTGATACACTCTTAAGTATTAATGATAATTTTTGGGTGACAGACTTTGCAACAGCCATTGACCTTCAAAGGGGATTAATATATTTTATGGAACAGTTAACTGCTTGTGGACCTGACCCGCAAACTGTTTATGCACTGAATATTCAAAGTCAGAAAATCGATACTGTTGGTGATTTGGGAATATGGGGATATTCAGACATTTATGCCTTATTTTATGATATGTTCAACCATAGGCTGATTTATAGGGACAGGAGTCGCATAAATTCTTATGATCTTACTACAGGTGAAAAAAAAGTAATTTGTAGTTTAGATTTTACCTTGATGCAAGTATGGGGCAGCGTAACTACGTATAATCCAATTACTAATAAATTATTATTTATTTCAGCAAAACCAATAGGAGATACAATAAACGAGTATTCCGTTTTAATTGATATTTCAAAAGGAATAATTGAAAAAACCTTAAAGCTTGATAGGGAAAAACTTATTATCGAAGGCCTTACTTGCGATGTTCTAAATAACAAATACTATGCAACTAATATTGTCAATGATAGTATTATTGAATATGACCCACAAACAGGACAAGTCAACAATATTGCTTCAGCCTGTTTAAATAATTGGGCGCATTTAGATACTCAAGTAGCAGTTTTTGACTATTATAGTCAGAAGTATATTACACCACTGTATGATGAATCTTACAAAACTTCCTACTTAGACCTTGTTAATATTACGGATAATAGTTCAACCTGTATTTCTTTTCAAAAAGCTGTGGCAACAAATGATCATCATTTATTTTCAGGAAAGGATATCTTTTTAAAACTTGAAGACAATAATCTCATAGCAAGTAAATGCGATTCTTATAATTGGTATTTGAACGGTGTTGAAATTTTAAATGCCAATACGCAATTTCTTTCTCCTCCACAATCTGGTTTCTATAAGTATTCAACCAATATAGGAGGTGAAATTTACTTTTCAAATGAAATATTATACCAGCCTCTAGGGGTTAATTCGCAAATTGAGGATAATGAAATACAAATTTATCCCAACCCGGTCTCTGATGAATTAAATATTATTTTTCCACTAACCTTCACTGGATCGAAAACAATAATCATGTATGATTTGTATGGTACAATTGTTTTCTCTGCTAAGCCTGAATCTCTTAAAAGCAGTCATAAAATTATAGCTCCACCGGGTATATATTACTTGAAAATAATCACTGATGACCACAAAGTGAGTACAAAAAAAGTAATTGTTATCTAAAAACAAGGCTGACAGTTGAGCAACAATCTATCCCCGCACTTTCCCTATCATAAACCGTTATCAACTAATTTTAAAAACAATAAAGCCAATGAAAACTATGAGAAAATTTATCGCAATTTCAACAGTACTATCATTTTGTTTCCTCTCTTATGGACAAAAAGCAATGACTTTTAGCGAGGCAAACGAACAAAATATTAAAATGTCATCTCTTGACAGTCAATACCAGAGTGGAATACATGCCGACACCTCACTTGCTGTTTTTAAAACCAACACTGATGAATACATTGCAGGCTACCAGGATTTACTACAGGACCTGGGACAATATTTGAAAGAAAATAATTTTTTGTGGGATAAACCAACCCATGGATTTAACCGTATTTATTTCGACAAAAACGGGAAAATTGATTACTTTCTCTATAATTTCAGACCAAACCAATTGACAACAGAGCAAGAAAAACGATTTGCTGAATTATTAGGAAAGTTTATTTTAAACTACGGGTTTTCATTAACAGCAAATACTAAATTTTCGCAATGTAGTCCGGTTACTTATATGCCGTAGAACAATTTTATCCCGCATTCGAAATACCATCACATACTATATCACAGCAAACTAAACCCTCCATCATGAAAAATCATCTCTTCCATATTTTTAGTATTCTGTTTTTTTTGTTGCCCGTATGTTCACAGGCACAGCAAAAC
>CAZWRD010000293.1:0-2620 GCA_964636105.1 uncultured Bacteroides sp. | reverse complement strand
AAATAAACTATGCTAGAACAAACAAATCTTTACGACATTATTACAGGAAAAGAGGAAAGAGATGTGGTTATTCGTTTAAGAAAACCAGAGATTGTTAAAAAGGGATGGGGTCATGAGAAGATTATCTATAATGGAGAATCTTATTGTGGCAAGATTTTAGTGATTAATGAGGGCAAAAAGTTCTCTTTACACTACCACATAGAGAAACACGAAACTTGGTATGTTCTCAAGGGTAAATTATCTCTTATTTGGATTGACCCTAAAGTGGGTAAATGGAATGGGGTTGATTTAAATGTAGGGGATTGCGTGGTTGTACCTCAAGGTTGCCCACACCAACTACTAGCCTATGAGGATAGTGAGATTATGGAAGTTTCGACCCCGCATAAGGATAGTGATAGTTATAGAATAGAAAAAGGAAATTAATGAATAAGAAGGTTTGGGTTAATGGTTGCTTTGATGTGTTACACGCAGGGCATATTGCATTGCTAGTTCATGCTCACTCTCTAGGGGATGTGTATGTGGGTATCGATAGTGACAAAAGGATAAAAACGATGAAAGGTGCTTTTAGACCCATATTCCCTCAAAATGAGAGGAAACTTATACTATCATCTTTGATATTCGTAAAGGATGTACAAATTTTCGATAGTAAAAAAGAATTGGAGAAATTGATTGAGGGTTTATCTCCTGACTACATGATTGTTGGTGAGGAGTATCGTGATAAGGATGTAATAGGTAAGCAATTTGCTAAAGAGTTGATTTTTTATCCTAGAATGGGTAATTGGTCAACTAGTAATGTTGTATCTAAAATTCAATCGACAGTAGTAATGGATTGATATGGAAAAGAAAATAATTAAGATGATAGACCCCCCTCATGGGAATTTATATGGTTTCCCAAAGGAGTTGCCCAACGATGTAAAAGATATTTACAAATGGTTGGTTAGAAATGGCTATCCCCAACATTTAATAAATAACTTAGGGGATTCATTTGTGTATAGAGTTTTTGAAATGGAAAAAGAAAATTAAATGAGTTACAAACAAGAATTAGATGAACTAAGAGGGTCTATTGATTTAATAGATGAAGCATTGTACCTATCTATTAGACAAAGAATATCATTAACAACCAAAGTAGGACAACTTAAGAAGGAACATGGTATTAGTGAGATGTGTGAGAATAGAAAGAGGGATATACTACATAAAGTAAGCCAATGGGCAAATAGGGATGGAATATCTATAAGTTTGATAACTAGTGTTTATGACCTTATCATAGAGAGTTCAAGAAAAGAGCAAACATTACTCATCAATAAAAATGATTAGGCATGAAATTTCTTGTTATAGGCGATTCGTGTATTGATATATTTATCTATGGTAAGGTTAATAGATTATCCCCTGAAGCACCCATACCCATTTTCACCCCAACTAGAGAGGTCAAAAATGAAGGAATGGGCGGTAATGTGTTCAATAACCTATCATCGCTTATTGCCAAGTTTAATCCCTCTTTTGTGGTAGATAGCATATTAAGTTCTAACAATGTTACCAAAACAAGGTATGTGGATGATGCCTCAAATCACTACTTTATTAGGGTCGATAGTGGAGAGAATCGTGATAAACTAAACTTACAGGAAAATCGTGTTGAGAGGCTTATTAGTGAGGCTGATTGCATCATCATTAGTGACTATGACAAGGGGTTTATATCCTTTAGCGATATTCAAAACATTTGCAAGGGGAAAAAGAAAAACGCAGTAGTATTTTTAGACACAAAAAAGAAGGTATATGAAGATACCTTGTACTTTGTGGATTTCATTAAGTTCAATAAGGTAGAGTTTGAATCCCACAACCACATCTTGAAGGATTTGGGAGGGTTTAATCAAAAGATTATTGTAACGATGGGTGGAGATGGGGTCGAGTATAATGGAAGGGTTTTTAAAGGGGAAAAGGTGGTTACAATGGATGTAAGTGGGGCAGGCGATACCTTTTTGAGTGCCCTAGCCTTAAATTACCTTACTAATAAGGATATTGTTATGGCAATAGAATTTGCCAACCAAATAGCAGGAGAGGTCGTAAGAAAGAGGGGTGTGGCTAGTATTTAGCCTTTAGTTGGTCAATAGGATAAAAGGTGTCTGCGTATTTATCATACCCACTACCAAAAAACTTTCCATTTCTAATCATTCTCATCCAACCATTATATTGAGTCGTGTAGTTCCATAACTCATCTAGGTTGGTCATATATCCTCTGGTTTTTAGATAGCCTCCTACTATACCACCAGTTCTATCTGCACCATGAGCGCAGTGAATTAGTGTATTTCCCTTATCCAATACTGCACCTGCGTTTTCAACGCTTTTAGTATATCCTTGACCCCTTTTGTAACCAGCGTGGCTAGACATAGCATAATGCTCAACACCTAGAGATTGAGCGATTCGTTTTTCCTCGCTTATTGGAGTTTGAGGATAAGCACTTCTATGTTTGCTATCGTTTCCATCACCATTGAAGCGAATAATTCTTTTTATATTGTACTTCTTAATTACTTGTGGTAATTCGTTTGCTGTAAATTGTGCGGAGCGATAATTACCCTTACCATCAGGTATTAAATGAAAGTTGAATTTTTTACTCAACTCTGGGTCT
>CAZWRD010000292.1:0-2627 GCA_964636105.1 uncultured Bacteroides sp. | reverse complement strand
TGCTTATTACGTCCGATATTTTGTATTGCAAACATCTCCGTGCACTTTCGCGGATAGGTTTGCGGTCTTGCAAAGGTCTCCGCGCACTTTTGCAGATAGGTTTGCGGTCGGATATTTATTTGCTATATAGTTTTTATACAGATAATTATATTAAATTTTACGCACTGCAAATGTGTTTACAAAATGCTGCAATAGCTTTTGCAATGCAGAAAATATTTTTATATGCAATACATTCTCTTTTTTATGCCAAATTGTCATGCTGTGATATTGGTTGTAATAATGGCAGAATATTTGTCAGTGTAATTTGTTTTATAAAACTGGAATATAGTTATTTATGAGTGTTTTTGACATAATTATTTATAGTTTTTTAATGCAAATTTACTGACATTTTGACTGACATTTTGTCAAAACTGCTTATTATTTTATAACAGCAAAAAAAAATAAAAACGTAGTTATTAACAATATAATTTATTGATTATATAGTTTTTGCAAAGTTTTCAACAATATAAGCCAAAATAATTGCCTTATTATGAAAACAAAATGGCATAAATTTTGATAAGTTAATTTTGGCCGTATAAATTATTTACGGCAGACTTATTCAATTATTTATTAACTAATACAATTTTTATCGATTTTTAATATTTACATTTTTTAAATTTTAATTTTTGCGAAACTTATATTTTGCCGAAACCAATTTTAATATATAAAGATTATACATTTATTTTTTGTTATATACATAAGTAATATAAACAGATAATACAAACAAAACAAATTAATTCGGTAGGTAAAGCAAAGCCCATAAAAGGCAATGAATTCCAAAACTAAATATAAATTCCGTAAAAAATATAAAAAGAAAAGCTTTTCGAATTGTTTCAAAAAAGCATAACACGTTGAATCTATCAGGCACAATGCAAGGTGGATGTATTTTAAAACAGATTTTTAATTCTGATACCGATATATAATTACAGGCACAGAAAAATAAAAACGGGTTTTATATAACAAACACACGCATATCGTCCATTCTTACAATTATATTCTATTTATCTATTTTTAGTTAAGCTGCTATGGCACTGCCAT
Source organism: uncultured Bacteroides sp. (assembly GCA_964636105.1). Classification (GTDB taxonomy): domain Bacteria; phylum Bacteroidota; class Bacteroidia; order Bacteroidales; family JACABE01; genus JACABE01. Next base: position 1,550 of record CAZWRD010000292.1, on the reverse strand, counting down.
TGTTGAGCACGCGCTTATAATAAAAATAAGCATTTCCGATGCAGTAACATTGCATGCCTGACTGTGTAAAAAAATCAACGAAAGTTTACGTTTTATCTTATTTAACATCAATTAAATACAGTAAATATGGAGATTTACTATAAATACGACTATGGCTAAAAATGCCTGATATATAAACCTGAAAACAGTAGATTTATAAAAGAAAAAAGATTAATGCAAATAGAGATGAATCAAAATTATAATCAGCTTGCTTTGCATTGTGATAAATCAAAATTATTATAATTCAATAAATTTGTAAATTTAAATTTTTAATATCATGTCTAAAAAAAATTGGCAAAGGATAAATAATTTTTTTATTCCTTTAGCAAACAGAAGTTTAATCAGATTTTATTTTCTGACAAACAAAGTAATGGCTAATCTGGCAAATCAAACATCAGATCCATATATTGAAACAATATATAATGACTCAATAGATGATCATATTGAATTTAAAAAGATTTTTCGTTCAAAAGCAAAAGAAAAAACAAATAGCAAAGGGAAAAACAAAATCCTGAAGCAAAAATTTGAAGAGCTTAAGAAAGTTAAATTACCTATTTGGCAAGGTGCTATCATGCAGAAATTACTACCTAATACTGTTGAGTATGAATTAATAATGGAAAATGGCAGAACCGGCATAAACAGAGGTTCATATGATGTAAGACTAATGAATTTGGAAAAGATGCGTGATGAATTGGCAGATTATCCAACATTAGCGACTACTTATACTGAAGTAAATACATTTTATACTGAACTGGAAACACTTCTCAATGGCAAGTCTGACAAGATTAACGACATCGAATTAGTTGGAAAAGAACTGAAAGATGCCACTAAAAAAATGGCTGTGAGGATGTTTAGTATTTATGGAAAACTTACTTCCTATTATGCCAGCGATCCTGAAAAAATAAATACTATTTTTCCGCTAAAACTATTGAGTTCGAAAAAGAAAAGCATAAAAAAGCCGAACGATAGTGTTAAAATTAATATTGCATCACAGCAAATTAAAGAAGCGGGTCTTAGTTTTAATCAGAATCAGAAAATATATGTGGCGATGTTATCGGGCGAGAGTGTAAAAATATGGTTTTCGCAAACCAAAGATACCACATCTATCCCTGTGAATGCCACAGAAATAATAGAAGGCGATGATCTGGAATTAATTGTAAAAGAAAATGCCGGAATTGATGATCGTTTTCTGATGCTGGCAAATACATCGCAAACAGATGATGCTAAAATAGATGTAAGTCTTTATGATTCAAAATAATAAAGCCATTCATTTAGCGACTAACATTGTTTGTTATCGTATTAGTAAATAAATGTATTATAAAAAGCTTTCCGTAAATTCGGAAAGCTTTTTTGTTTGTATTTTCTGGAATATTTAAACCACAAAGACGCAAAGGAAAATCCGTATTTCCCGAAGGGATCAGCGTCATCAGCGTTCTAATATACTTTTAAAATCAAAAATCGTTAATCGTTGTTCTAAAATCACATTTTACATATTACATTTTCCATTAGTT
>CAZWRD010000291.1:0-2639 GCA_964636105.1 uncultured Bacteroides sp. | reverse complement strand
TAAGAAATACATACTTATTTTTCATTTAGTTATGCAAACTTAAATTACGAAATAATAATACATTCATAGAATATTTACTTTCTAAGATGAAGATTATATATCATAAATAAAATGATATTTGTTAATCTGAAATTCATTTTAATACAAATAATATACTGATTACATATCACATACATTGTTGTAATGTTAATTGTTAACAGTTATTAACAAGAAATAAACATATTTTCATCTTGTTTGTTGATTATCTTTGTATCTATATTATTAAATAATAACAATCATTATGAAAAAACTTTTTACTCTTTTTTTATCAACCCTTGTATTTATTCAGTTTTTTTTAATTAATTCTTCTGCTTATGCTGTTAGTGCATATCCATATCCTATAGAATTTGTTCAACCCGATGGGAGTAAGATTACAATACTTTTAAAAGGAGATGAAAAAATAAGATGGGCAGAAACAACAGATCATTATTCTATACTTTTTAACTCTAAGGGTACTTATGAATATGCGATGACAGATAATATAGGCAATATGATTCCTTCTGGAATTCAGGCACATAATATTGCATTTAGAACATCTGAAGAAAATGTTTTTTTAGGCAGCATACCTTATTCTCTGCATTTTTCTAATGATCAGATAATAATGATGAAGAATGCATGGAAAATAGTATCATCAGGTCCACAACAAGCATTTCCAACAACAGGTAATCGTAATTTATTATGTATTTTAATTGGTTTTAAAGATTTAGCATTTACCAAAACACAGGCAGCGTTTAATAATCTTTTTAATCAAATACACTATTCAATAAATGGAGCTACAGGAAGTGTAAAAGATTATTATCTGGAAAATTCTTATAATCAGTTAAATCTAAGCATTACAGTTGTTGGCCCTTATACAGCAGCAGATTCTATGGCTTATTATGGTGCTCAAACTGGTTCCCCTCCAAATATAGTTAATGACATAAGAGCACGTGAATTAATTACAGAAGCTGTAACATTAGCTGATCCTGTTGTAAATTATGCAAATTTTGATAATGATAATGACGGAACTGTTGATGGAGTTTATGTTATTCACTCAGGTTATGATGAAGCTGCGGGTGCACCATCTTATACTATTTGGTCACATGCCTGGGTTTTATTACCTACCCTAACTTTAGATGGAAAAATAATAAGTAGATATTCAACGTCAGCCGAACTTAACGGTACTACTGGTAGCATTATTTCCAACATTGGTGTAATATGTCATGAATATGGGCATGTTTTGGGTGCTCCTGATTTTTATGACACTGATTATGGAACAGGTGGCCAATATGATGGAACAGCTCATTGGGATGTAATGGCTGCAGGAAACTGGAACAATGATTCAAAAACGCCTGCACATCATAATCCTTATACAAAAACTAGACTTTACAATTGGGCTACTGTTACAACTTTATCTTCATGTCAAAATGTAACACTTCAGAATTCTGCAGAAAACTCAAATAGTTTTTACCGCTATAGCACATCAACTGCCAATGAATTCTTCTTACTTGAAAACAAACAACAAATAAAGTTTGACTCTGCTGTTCCGGGACATGGATTAATTATTTATCATGTTGACAGTACTTACATAGCTTCACATGATTTAAATTCAATTCCAAACCAAAATACAATAAATGCAACCTCTCATCAGGGATTTTATCCTGTATGTGCTATTGCCACAGGTAATCCACCAACAATATACGGTCCAATTGACAGTTCTGGTTGTTCTTTCCCCGGAACAAGTAATATTACATCTTTTACTGATGCTACTACTCCTAATTCTCTTTCGTGGGCAGGAACAAATACAAATAAACCCATTACAAATATTACTGAAAATAATGTAAACAAAACAATCTCATTTACATTTTCATCTTCAGCAACAAATATATCAGGAATTATATCTGCAAATACAACTTTGGGAATAGCTTGCAGCCCTTATACCATAACTTCATCTTTAACTGTAAATCCGGGAGTAACACTTACAATAGATTCCGGAGTTGTTGTAAAATTTGCAAACAATCAGGGAATGACTGTTCTGGGAACACTTAATGCTACTTATGCATTTTTTACATCTACAAGTGCCAGCCCAACACCCGGTATTTGGGGGGTAATTCAAAACGGTAATGCTGCCTCAAGTGGAATTGTTAATTTAAACAATTGCTGGATAGAATATGCCCAGTACTTTAATGTTTTTAAAGGAACAGCAACTCTTAACAACACCATTTTATCAAATTTCTCTTTATATGGGGCTGCAATTCAAACAGCAGGTATCTTAAATATGACAAATGGAAGCATTAACACTAATTATGCTGCTGCAGCTTTAAGTGGGCATGGAGTTTATGCATTCGGACAAGCTAGTCTTAACAATGTTAATATCCAGCATTTTGCAAATGGAGTTTATTTAAATCTCAATTCAAATGTATTAATAAATAACAGTACAATTACCAATTGTACTTGGCCTGTTTATTATGTAGCTTCAGCAGATCTCAGTTCAGCTGGAGTTAACATATTGACAGGAAATACATATTCTGCTGTTAATATTTCATTTTCAGTACTTACCGATACTATTACATTGCCATTCTTTAATAATGTTCCTTACTATTTTCCAAGCGGAATGAATA
>CAZWRD010000290.1:0-2639 GCA_964636105.1 uncultured Bacteroides sp. | reverse complement strand
TCAAGAACACACTTCTTGGTCGTGGTGGATCTATTGATTCAATGCAGATGTTCCGCAATTTCCGTGGGCGTGATTCAAAAATTGAACCGCTGTTAAAGCGTCGTGGACTTGATTAAGGTGGCAATCGTGAGAGTTTTAAAGATCAAAAGAGTCCAAGTTCGTGCCTTAATTGCGATCATTGGTCTCTTTAGTTTCTGTTTACCTGCCATTGCTCAAGCAATTCCTTCGACAGTAACTCTGACTGTTCACTACCAGCGACCAGGTGGCGACTATCAAAATTGGAATCTTTGGCTTTGGAAAAATCTGTCAGGCCCAGGAGATGTTGATGTCGACAGCAATGGTGTTTCATTTACATCCGAGGATGCGTTCGGAAAAATAGCCATAGTGCAGATTGATGGCATGGAAAAATTTGAAAACCTAGGAATTATTGTGCGAAAAGGCAGTTGGGAATCAAAGGATATTGGTGAAGATCGATTCATCAAGGAGTTCCCTGCCAACGGAAATGTTGAGATATGGCTGCGACAAGGAGACCCAGTGATTCACTATTCGATCCCAACTACTCCAGTGCCCAAGAATCCAGCTTTGGAGCAAATTGCACTATATGACTCACCAGAATTCAACGCGAAATACACTTACACAGGCAATGATTTAGGTGTCAATTACACAAAAGCTGCAACAACTTTACGTGTATGGGCTCCGACTGCAAAAGCGGTCAATGTTGTCATCTATGAAGAAAGCAATTCTCCTTATTCATCTGGAAAATTGATTCCGATGAAATATGATGTTAAGGGAACTTGGGTTGCAAAGTTAAAGGGAAATCAGGATGGAACGATTTTTAATTATCGAGTCCAAGTAAATGGGGCAAACAATGAGGCCGTAGATCCTTATGTAAGGGCAACGACGGTTAATGGACTACGAGGCGTAATTGTCGATTTAAGCACTACTAATCCAAGTGGATGGAATAAATCCAAACCAAAATTTAGCGGAAAACCAACGGATGCTTTTATCTATGAACTTCACGTTCGTGATTTGTCGATGGATGCATCCAGCGGATTTCCAGCAGCTCAAAAGGGCAAGTATGTGGCCTTCACCAACACGAATACTGCCTTTGCTGGCCAAAAAACAGGCATCTCAGCAATCAAGGATCTTGGTGTAACCCACGTCGAACTACTTCCTATTTTTGACTTCGCTACAGTCGACGAGAATAACCCAACGTTTAACTGGGGATATGATCCACAGAATTACAACGTCCCAGAAGGTTCGTACAGCACTGATCCAACGAATCCAAAACTACGAATCAAAGAGCTCAAAAGTGCAATCTTAGCTCTTCACAAGCAAGGCCTGCGAGTTAACATGGATGCCGTTTACAACCATGTTTCCAATGCCAGTACTTTTAGTCAAAACTTAATTGTTCCAAACTACTTTTTCCGTCGTGACGATAATGGAAATTTAACCAATGGCAGTGGGTGTGGAAATGATGTTGCATCTGAACGCCCTATGGTTCGTAAATTCATCGTTGATTCAGTCAAATTCTGGGCCAATGAGTACAACATGGACGGATTTAGATTCGATTTAATGGGTCTGATGGATATTAGGACCATAAATGAAATTACAGCAGCCCTTAAAAAAATTGATCCTACAATTTTAGTTATCGGTGAGGGCTGGACCATGGGTACCTTGCCCGCAAATCAAAAAGCGAACCAATTGAATATTCAAAAGTTAATGGGTGTTTCACATTTCAATGATCAGATTCGAGATGGAATCAAAGGCTCGGTATTTGATTCCACTGATACAGGATTTGCAACTGGAAAATTTGGCGCAAGGAACGACGTCATGTCTGGAATAGTTGGCAATGTTGACTACTCAACCACTATTAATTCGAAGTGGACCACTGCATATCCAGGTCAATCCGTTAGCTATGTTGAATCGCATGACAACAATACCCTGGCAGATAAGATCAAAGCCAGTGTGAAAGATGCTAAGCCGACAGATATTGCCCAACTTTCACAGTTCTCTGCTTCAATCGCCTTTTTGTCGCAAGGTGTGCCATTCATGCAGGCTGGTCAAGAGTTTTTGCGATCAAAGAATGGTGATCCTAATAGTTACAAATCTAGTGATGCGATCAATTCCATAAAGTGGAACACTAGAAAATCTAACATATCTAGTGTTGATTATTACAAAGGTTTGATTGCTCTGCGGAAGGCATATTCCGCGTTTCGAATGACCACCACTGCGCAAGTTAAATCAAATCTGAAGTTCTCAGATTCACCCGAAGGGACAATTGTTTATACGCTCAATGGTGCCGCAGTGAAAGATAAGGCGGCGACAATTGTTGTAATCCATAACGCTAATTTGGAAGCGCAGAACATTTCACTTCCGAAGGGTGGTACTTGGTCTGTATTAGTTGAAGATGAAAAAGCTGGGACCGCTGTGATTCGAAAAATTACCGGGACATCAATTTCGGTTAAAAGTCGTACAACTATGGTGTTAACGCAGTAAATCAGCTCTGATTTACGAAGCGATCAGTTGTTAACCTGCAGAACCAGATCCTGATGGACCCGCTTTGCGCTGCACCTGTGGTGCGCCGCCACTGCGTTGTCCGCCACGAATCTTTGATCCGCCTTCAGAATGGTTTTGAG
>CAZWRD010000289.1:1073-2650 GCA_964636105.1 uncultured Bacteroides sp. | reverse complement strand
GCGTTGCCTTGTCGGGGGCCTGGGCGGCTTGTTTCGCAGCCTGATCGGCCATTTCGTTCCCCTTGATGCCGGTGTGGGATTTGACTTTGAGGATGCGGGTGTGTACGCCCTTTTCAGCTCTGCTGACCTTGACCTTTTGTGTTTACAGTCTGTTTAACCGCGCAGGAACGCATGACACAGACCCCTAGGCAAGCCTAGGATTAGCAAAGGTGGGGCTACGGCTCCAGGCCGGCTAGGACCCCGATGTGCACAAGGTGCACACGACATGGAAAGGAAAGCAAAAAGCAGAAATGTGCAAAGGGACCGCAAGTGCAGGATAAGACAGCGGCAGGCCACCTACGCTGGGCTAGGTGCAGGCGCCGCCTCTGACCCGGCGGCTGCAGCAGCAGCAACAACATGCCTGCGGTGGCACTCAGACACAAAGGCAGACAGGAGCCCCGGGCATTGCTGCAAGAATGCAGCCACCTCAGGCTGGCCACCAGGGGGGAAAAGGTCGGGGAAGCGATCGCGCGCCGAAGCATACAATGGGCACTCAAAGAGAACATGGTGCACGCCTTCCACCCCGCCCTGGCAGTGGGGGCACACGCGCTGCTCCCTAGGCACCCTCGCCCACCGCCCTGTCTCTTCCCCCAGCCAATGCGACCCAGTGCGCAGCTGGGCCAACGCCACCCTGCGCGCCCGCTGCCGCACCGCCCTGATGTACGCAGCTGGGGCATACTCCTCTGGGGCCGGCAGCCTGCCCCCCAGGATCACACCCACATACTGCGCCATTTTGGTGGCCCCAGGCCGGGCAGCCGCGGCCCGAATCTCCCCCAGGTGGTGTGCTAGTGCCCGCCGCTGAAGGAGCTGCAAGCTGAGCTGCCGGGGGTTCTGCAGGTCCACAGGCATGCCAATATGGCCCAGCGCTACGGCCAGCTGCCCTGCCCAAGACTGCTCCGCCAGCCGCAGCCCTGGTGGTGCCTCTGCCGCGAGCTGCAAGCCGGCCTCAAAGGCACGCCGCAACAAGCTGCCCGCCGGCGCCGCTACAAGCCGGTTCCACAGGCGCGCTGCCCGCCGGATCCACCGCACCCACAACGGCTGCTCACCCGTTTCCAGCAGCACAGCGCCATTGGGCGTGGCCTGCCGCACGCCCAGCAGGCGGCGCAGGAAGCCCAGGTGCAGGGTCTCAGCTCCGCTGCCGCTGCTGCATGCGCCGCCCCTGGTATCGCCCGCCGTGGCGGCTGCTACCAGCTGCACCGCCCACACTTCCGCGCCGTGGGAGAGCACTGAGTCCACCATGGAGCTAAACAACCGTAGCCGCACACTGGCTGCCACAACCCCTAGTGCCGCACACCGGGTGTTGCAGGCGGCTAAAGCGGCGCGCGCCACCACTGTGCGCGCTGGGCCCGCTGAGCCGGCCAGGGGCCCCGCTGCTGCAAACTCCACTCCCAAATAGCGGAAGCTGCTGACCACCTGCAGGGCTGTGCCTGCAAGGGTGAGGCCAGCGGCACCACCACCACCACACGCACGCAGCTCATTGGCCCAGCAGCTCACCCCCAAAAGCTCATCCTCTCCCAAACACCCCGCAGCGCCCACCA
>CAZWRD010000289.1:0-1063 GCA_964636105.1 uncultured Bacteroides sp. | reverse complement strand
CAGCCAACCTAGGTGCCCCCGCCAAAAGAAGCACCTTAGTCTTAACTGTGTTAATGGTAATGTCCCACCGCTCACAGTATGCTGCCGACACATCGAGCTGGGCCTGCAGCCCCGAGGGCGAAGTGGCCACTAGCGCCATGTCATCCGCATACAAAAGCACCCACACAGCCAGTCCCGCTAGAAGCGGAAGGTCCAGCTGGGCACCCCCAGCCACTGCCTCGGCGATGCACTCCTCAAAATCATCAATGTACATGCCAAAAAGCGTTGGGCTCAAAGGGCACCCCTGCTTGAGGCCCAACGTGGCCATGAAGCACTCAGCCAACCCCTCAGCAGTGCGAACAGACATGGGCACCTCAGCATACAAAGCGCGCACAGCGGCCAGCCACTCTCCACCGAAGCCCCTGGCCTCTAGCTTGGCCCAGAGCAAATCACGCCTGACCCTATCATACGCCTGCTTAAAGTCCACAAAACAGACCCACAGCTGCCCGCCACAGCGGCGCTGCTGCTCCTGAAGCGTGCGCAGAACAAAGACAGGGTGTGATGTGCCCCGCCGGCGCCTAAACCCAAACTGGCCCTCTGCCCGGAGCCCAGCCTCCTCCGCATAGTTAGACACCCGGCGCTCAAGAATGACAGCATACACCTTAGCCGCCAGCGTGCCCACTGCGATGCCGCGCAGGTCAGCGGGGCTGGTGGGGGCCGCACTACCCTTGGGGATGGGGTTGATGATGCTCCCGTTGTCGGTTGCCGCCACCCGCCGCACACGACGCCAGGCGCTGAACTGCGCTGTCAGGGCTGGACCCAGCGGCACAGCTGTCTCGCGCAGGAGCCACGGGGGCAGGGGCCCAACCACTGCCTTCCGCGCCCGCACGCGCTGCGCTGTCCCCACCACTTCAGCCACCTCAAAGGGGCCGTGCATGGCTGCCCTAAGTCCTGCGAGCTTCAGCTGCCGCCGCGGCGAGTTGTGCTGCTGCTGCTGCTGCACCGCCGCCCGCTGCGGGGGTCCCGGCGGCGGCGGCGTTGCTGGCGGGGGCTGTGGCGGCAGCTGGGGTGCTGGCGGGGGCTC
>CAZWRD010000288.1:0-2661 GCA_964636105.1 uncultured Bacteroides sp. | reverse complement strand
GATAGTAAGTGTAAACCCCGAAGCTGCCAGAGAAATAAAGAAAGCCCAGACCAATTTGGTGTTTAGTAGTATATTGGGTGGCTCTGGTGGTTTTTTAATTGGCTATCCATTGGGCGTTTATATTGGTGGTGGAAAGCCCATTTGGTCAATGGCAGCTGTAGGAGCATTTGCTGTTTTGGTATCTATACCCTTTTCGGTAGCATATAACAGTCATACTACCAAAGCTGTAAGGATATACAACGAAGGCATTAGGCAAACAACCGATGTAAAGAAATTAAACTTTGAATTGGGCTATACACCCGATGGAATAGGAGTGAGGATGAAGTTTTGATATTATCCCTTAAACGTAATTGAGAAGTATTGTTGTGTTTGATGAATTTGCATTTTTATTAATCTATTACCGTTATCTTTTTTAAATCAGCCTTTATCTTTTTTATAATAATAGCTTGTTTTTATATTTCTTACTTTTATCAAGTAAAAACAAACTTAATATTTTAAAAAATGAAAAATCACGAACGTAAAATGATTATCAATACACTAGTGTTTGTATTGTTTTTCGGTTTAATATCAGGTAATTACTTGAAATCACAAACAGCTTACCTTAAAGGAAAGGTTTTGGATGCCGATACCAAAGAACCTATTCCTTTTGCGAATGTTATAGTTGCAAATACAAAAAATGCTACCGTTACCGATTTTGATGGAAATTATACATTGAAGTTTTTTACTTCAGGCAAATTTGATATAAAAGTAAGTTATGTTGGTTATAAACCGAAAATAATTAAAGATATAAAAATTAAAGCGGGTGATTCTACCTTACTTAATATATTAATGGAAACATCTTCAATTACACTTGAATGTATGGAAATAGTTGATTATAAAGTTCCTTTGATAAGTAGAGATGCAACTTATAGTTCAAGCTCTGTTACTTCAAGTAATTTGAGTAATTATTCCGTTTCCGAACAGGAAAATAGTAAGAGCATTAACATTGAAAATTTTAAACCAGGTCAGTTAACTGCTTCTGAAATTAACGATTTCAGTAAATGGAATTTATGGCAGGATATTAAGAAGACAGATTTAAAAGAATTTCACAATAAATGGAAAATATCTCCCGATACCAGATATTCGGTTATGGTTAAATCAAAAAACGAAAATGCGGTTGTTAATGCACAGGTAGTGTTAAAAACTGCTGAAGGGAAAATAATATGGAGTAACCGTACCGATAATTCGGGCAAAGCAGAATTATGGCTTAATATTTATGATAATATATACAATAGCAAAAACGAACTTTATGTAAATTATCAGGGCAAAGAATATATTTATCAAAAACCAAACTTGTTTAATGAGGGGGTAAATGTTTTTAAAATTCCTGTTGATTGTGATATTCCCGATCAGGTAGATATTGCTTTTGTGGTAGATGCTACAGGTTCGATGGAAGATGAAATACGTTTTCTGAAATCTGATATGCTTGATATTATAAATAAAACCAAAGCAAATTTCACTAAAATAAATGTAAGTTTAGGCAGTGTTTTTTATAAATGTAATGGCAATTCATATATAACCAATACTTCTCCTTTAACTTCAGATATTAATAAAACCATCAGTTTTATTAAAAATCAGCAAGCCGATGGTGGAGGCGATGAATTGGTAGAAGAAGGATTAAAATCGGCAATTGACAGTTTAAATTGGAGCGAAAATGCAAGAACAAGGTTATTGTTTTTTATAATGGACGAACAACCACTGGTAAGGCAAGAAGTTGTAAGTAAATTGCAAATCTATACACAGAAAGCAGCAGAAAAAGGAATAAAAATAATACCAGTAATTGGGAGTGCAGAAACCATGGATAATGCTTCAAGTATGGAATATTTGATGCGAAGTATAGCTCTTGCAACAAATGGTACTTATGTTTTTCTTACCGATCATAGTCAGATTGGAGATGCACATGCCAAACCGCATACCGATGAGTATGATGTGGAGCTATTAAACAATTTGATCAATCGACTTATATATCAGTTCTGCTATATGCCCAATTGTGACAATAAAGTAAATAAAAATGGAATTTCAGATACTACATATATAACCAATAGTCCGGTTATAGCCCATGAAATAATAAATGCAAACAGAAAAATTAAAGAAGATTCAACTAAAATAATTGTAAAAGTATTCCCTTCAGTTATCCCTACTGATACTATAAAAAATACTATAACAAATGATACATTGGATAATGAAAATGGGGTAAATACAGATAATCTGACAGAAGCTAAAAGAATAGATATCAAATTATATCCCAATCCTACTTCAGGTAGAATAAGCATTGAAATAGACGGAGATATAAATGAAATATATCTGGCAGATATTTCAGGCAAATTAATATCGAAATACAATGCTAAAAATCAGTCACGTATTGAAATAGACCTTAGTATGTATAGTAATGGTATTTATTTTATTAAATTTTTTGATAAACAAAAATGGTATTCAGGGAAAGTAATCTTAAATCATTAAATAAATATTTTAAGAAGTATTGTTTAACTTTAGCTAGCACAAATACTTGGAAAATAAATACAAAAGCTTGCAAAAATTGCAGGCTTTTATGTTTTATAATAATTTGAAATTAAGCACCTAAAGTAGCCACCATCAAAGCTTTAATAGTATGTAAACGGTTTT
>CAZWRD010000287.1:0-2661 GCA_964636105.1 uncultured Bacteroides sp. | reverse complement strand
AACCTGCCATTGCCGTCAGCAGCAGGAAAAGGATTGAAAGGATTGCTGTTTTCATCGTATTATTCGATTGGGTTAAATTTTTTTATTGGTCAATCATTATATGTTTTTATTTCATCCGCTCTAATCCTTCAGGCACCTAACAGAGAACCCCTTGGCTTTCGTTCCGGCCATATTACTGATAGTAAAAGTGTTCATAGTGTTAACAATAATGTTGGCGTCAACTGATGTAGTGGCATTACTTTCAGTTGAAGTCCACCACATAAAATAAGCCTTAATAGCATCTGAATAAATACGATCGGTGTACCCGGACCCAAGCGCTGTAAAACCGCTGTTATTTGTGCCGTTGGCTGCGGACCAATGTGTGTTTCCCGCTTCACACAGGGCTTTAAAGGTCTCGGAGGTGTAAGTAGTACTGATGGAAGTAGACAGCGTATTCATTTCAGTTTGTGTAGGAATATGCCATCCAGCCGGACAAATGCCCTGTACATTACCGGAAAGAGCCGGATTACACAGGGCCGTATTGGTAGCCCCGTTCTGGTACTGAACCGCTTCTGCCCATTGGTAGAGTCCTCCGTAAGTTGTGCAGTTTGCTTCGTCGTTGCTGTAGCAGTGTTTCTCCAGCTCGCTGTTGTTGGTCTGTGCTGAGCCCACAGAAATTTTTGTCCCGATGTTAAGGTTTTCCTGCAGCCAGCACTGTGTTCCCAGCTGCAGGGTGTGGTAGGTGATACCGCCATAATCGACTGTTGTATCGGAGCATGGGCCTGCCTGGGTCCCGGTGGTAAGTGTCGCTGCAGTGGCATAAGTCCCGCAGGCATTGTAAGGCCAGACATAGCGCGTATACTTTGTAAATGCGCTGAGGCCGGTTTCGGTGTAGGTATGCACATTGCCAATGTCGGTGGCTGTAGCCTGGTTGTTGGTGGTATTCCATTTAAACCCCGTGGCGCCGCTTCCGCCGGTCCAGTTCCAGGTAATCTGGGTTGGTGTGGATGAATGAACACCGGCAACGGCTGTTAAAGGAAAACCAGGAGCCGTCGAAACAGTTATCGTTAAGACCGGAGAAACTGTGCATTTGTTGTACGCCCATATATAGCGGGTGTATTGTGTATTGCAGGTGAGACCCTGCTCCCAGAAAAAGAGGTCGAGGCCCTTGTCACTTGCGGTGGAATAGTCGTTTGTGGAATTGACTTTATAACCCGTGGGCGTTCCGGTAGCCGGAGCGGTCCACAGCCAGAAAATCTCATTGGCCCCACTGGCATGGCTGTTATCGTTTGTCGGAACCCCGAGCGGACAATCGTTGTTGTAATCAAACCATGTTCCGTTCGTATAAACCGACAACGTGCCACTGCCGCAATTAGTGCAAAATACCATCAGTCCGTTCTCCGGACTGGGAATTGCATTTCTTTGGGCCTGAGTCATCCTGGGTAGCAGAAAGCCTTTGCTGGTGGATTTTACATCAAGCATCGCCGAATTATCCGGCGCCGAGCCGTCGGCATTGATGCCAACATTCTGGGACAAACCGGTCACTGCAGTTAGCAGCAGGAAAAGGATTGAAAGGATAATAGCTTTCATTTTACTTTGAATTAGGTAGGTTGTCGATCTTGTCCGAAAAAGTCGCCTCCCTCAGGACGTTACGTAAAACAGGACGTACAGATGCCTTTCTTGTTTTTTTCATGATACCATGATATTTTGTTATTATTTTAAACAGGTAGTCTTAAGACATTTCAACCAATTCAGAAAAATCATTTAACTGCTCATTCGTTAAAAAGCCCTCACTGCCCGAACATAGTATGTCGTGTTGCTCTTAACGTTGCTGACTTGCTGGTTTATCCCGAAATGCTGGACCCAAGTGAGGTTGGCACTGTTCTCGGTGGAACTCCAGTAGAGTTTACTTGAAAAACCACCAACCACGCTCTTCTGGTTGAAAAGCTGATTCAGTTCGTCTTTTGATGGCAGATACCAGTCGCTGTAACCGTTCAGTACAAGGTCATCGCATATTCTGGCTGCGATGCCGGCTGTGCTGCACCCGTTCACGATGGCCGTTGTGTTAGCCTGCCCGGTTCCAATAGCAATTGATGTGCCTCCGATGGCAGTTCCGTAACACCCCCATTGCGTGCCGGTACTTTGATCGCCGGACGCGGCTATTAACCCATGCTGACCACTGGCTTCGACGTAAAATATGATTCCACCGCCATAACTCTGGCCAATATAATATGGTAACTCTTTGATTAATACCGTAGCAGCCGATACCCCACACGCATTATAAGTCCATACATACCTCGAGTAAGTTGTATTTGGTGTCAATCCGGTTTCCGTTGTTGAGGTTTCTGTGCCCATGTCCGTGGCAGACGCATAGTCGTTAATTGTGTTCCATTTATAGCCTGCAGCTCCGGTAACGGCGTTCCAGTACCAGGTGATCTGGGTTCCGGAAGCAACGTGGGTTCCTGCTTCAGCGGAGTTGAGATGGGTAATGGATTCCCAGCCTCCGCCGGGAAGATAGATGCATAGTGCCCCGCAGGGTCCGCAGCTTGTGCAGAAGACTATCAGTCCAGCCGGAGGATTGGCGATGGCATTCATCTGCGTGGAGGTCATCCGCGGTGGAAGAAAACCTTTATCCGTTGATTTTACATCCAGCATCGCCGAATTATCGGGCGCCGAGCCATC
>CAZWRD010000286.1:0-2689 GCA_964636105.1 uncultured Bacteroides sp. | reverse complement strand
GATATGATTTATCTTAAAAAGGATTTATAGGAATGCAAAATTGAGTTACAAAAAACAGATAACAATTTGAAACGAGTATGAATTGTTAAACACAAAAAAAGGATGAAAATTCAATATGTGAGTTGCATCCGATTTATTTAATAATTATTTGCAGATGAAACATTTATAACAAAATAATTTTGACACGCAGGAGGATCATTATAAATTGGTAACTGCTTAGCGGTTTTGTAAAACATTAATATTCAATAATATAACATAATGTAAATAAATGAAAAAACTAACAATCTTAATTTTCTTAACAATTATTCAAACCACATTCGCACAGATTAATACAGAAATAATTATGACTGAAAAAGAAAAATCATTACAAACGGTTTTAGACAAAACCGTTGACGGAAAGAAAATATTCGGGACTTCTTTTGCTATAAAGAAAGAAGGTTTTACTTGGTTTGGAGCTTCAGGTAATCTTTCAAATGACCAGGCCTATTTCATTGCCAGCACGACGAAACTATTTACGACTGCCATTATTTTACAGCTAAGGTCGGAAGGTAAATTAAAACTTGAAGACAAAATCAGTAAATATTTGGACAAGTCCATTATGAATGGCTTACACTTTTACAAAGGGAATGACTATTCTGACGAAATTACTATCAAACATCTGTTAGCACACACATCTGGACTTGCTGATTATTTTCAAGGAAAGGGAACAAACGGAAAAAGTCTGGAAGACGAACTGAAAATTGGGAAAGACCAATTCTGGACTTTTGAACAAGCAATTGAAAGAACAAAAGCAATGAAACCACTTTTTATACCGGGAACAAAAAACAAAGCAAATTATTCTGATGCAAATTTTCAGTTGTTAGGCAAAATAATAGAAGTTATTACAAATAAATCCTATTCTGATAATTGCGATAATTTGATAATCAAATTATTAAATTTATCAAACACCTATTTGTATAAAGACTCAACAGACAAAACCCCCAAAGCACTTTGCTATAAAACAAATGAACTTGACATTCCAAAAGCGATGACCTCATTTGGTGCAGACGGTGGCATTGTTTCAACATCAGCCAATATGCTAGTATTTATTGAAGCCTTTTTTACAGGCAAGTTATTTCCAAAAGAATATATTAACGACTTGCAAGAATGGAATAAAATATTTTTTCCAATGAAATCAGGAATAGGAATTCACTTGTTTAAACTTCCATGGATTTTCAACCCGACAGCTGCTGTACCTTATTTTATAGGACATTCAGGCCTTTCTGGTGCATTGGCTTTTTACAGCCCGAAAGAAAATCTGTTTGTAGTCGGAACCGTAAATCAAGTTGCACATCCCGATATTTCTTTTAAGACGATGATTAAATTGGCACAAATAGTGATGAAAAAATAATAATACTTTTGGTAATACACAGTATGAAAAATTGCTGGTACTTTTGGTTATTAAGGAGTTATAGTCCACTTTAAGCATTGTGTAACTTGACAGGAAATCGCCCACAATCAGCAAATTTTTATATTACCACAGGCAATAATCAATTTTAATATGAATTCAAAAAACAAGATATCATTTATTTCTGGACTTATGATTCCAGTTGTAATCTATGTATTAATGGCATTATTAGTAGTTTATGAATCTTTTTCAATATTTCCACAGTCTTTTCATGAAATTGAATTTCGTAAAACAATTGTATTCTATTTTGCATTACTTCTATTAGTAGCAATTGTTGTGTTTATTATTATACAATTCAAATCAGGAAAAAAATACTTAGGTTATGGATTGAGTTTATCTTCGCTTTTTCTTGTTTATATAGTTTTTAGATTAGGCGAAAATTACTTTACTAACATTGTTTGTGAAAAACCATTTAATAAACAAGAGTGGATTAGTGCGAAAAACAAGCCATTTAATATGGCCAAAACAATTTTTAAACAAAATAAATTAGTCGGATTACCTCGTAAAGAAATAATACAAAAGCTTGGTTTTGAAGAAGAAATTGGATGGGCCGAAGGTCTCAGTCTTTCATATTCTGTTGAAAATGAATGGGTGCTTCTTTTTGATTTAAAGAATGACACGGTTGTAAAGATTGAATTTCGTGAACGAGGTTTTGAATTATAAAATAAAATCAAATAAATTGTTATAGTAGTTTATTGTCACACAATCAAAATCTTAAGTGGTTTAAAACATTTGTTTTATTTGGTGCTTCCGAAAAGTCTGAGTTATCGCATTCACCAAAGTTTTTTATGCACTTATATTCAGATTGTAAATGCATAGGCTGAAATACAAAATATTAAAGGAAAGCTATGAGAAAGAAGAAATTAATTTATTTGGGGTTTGTTATTCCATTTCTGTTTTGGGCTACGTTAATTATTTGTGGTTTAATGACAGAGAATTATAAGCATTTCACAAATATGGTAAGTGAGTTAGGAACAATAGGTACAAAAACACAATACATTTTTACATCTGGTTTGGTATTGAGTTCAATTTTAAGTGTCTTTTTTATTTTTGGGCTTTACAGAACAGCAAAAGAAGCAGGTTTAAATTCAATTCCGATTTTCTTGATTTTGACTTTTTCTTTTTCAATATTCGGTGCAGCAATTTTCCCTTTACCATTAAACTTGCACGGTATTTTGGGCTCACCATCAATGCTTTTGCCATTATCACCTTTGTTAACTTTAATTTTATGGAAAGAAGATA
>CAZWRD010000285.1:0-2698 GCA_964636105.1 uncultured Bacteroides sp. | reverse complement strand
ATATTTACAAATCTCTATTTTACAATTATTTCATCAACAAACACCCACGATTTATTGCCTTTGTATGCATGCCAATCGGGCAGAAATTTAGTTGCAGTAATTGCAAATTTCAAATAACGGATTTTTTGTTTATTTGCTTTAAAACTAAAATTATATATATCCGTTTTGTACTTTAATGTTGTATCTGCTTTTATTTCGCCCAAGAAAAAATAGTTTTTTCCATCAACAGAATACTTGCAAGTAATCGTATACGGATGCAATATCCACACATCGGGCAAATGAAGTGTACTAATTTGTATTTCGTTCAATAGTTGTGCACTGTCCATATCTATATCTATTTCAATATCTTTAGATTCCCAACCCAACCAATTAATTTTAAAATCTTCGCTGCCTCTTACGCCATTTGTTAACAACCTATTTCCCATACCCGTATAGCGAGGATCGGAAGGCGGATTGCAATTTACTTTCCTTTCAAAAGCCAAATTTCCATCAAGTTGAACAGCAATATTTCGCAAAGTATTCTGATAATATTGTTCGGGGGTTAAACCTTTTTCGTTCATCTGCACCACCGAATCGCGACGACAAAGAAAAATAAAACGTTCGAGCAATTGATTCATTTCAGGTTTATGAATAAATTTATCATCAATTTTTTTATACCAGCCTCTACTTCCAAATAAATCGGTTTTGGCAATTTCGATAGCCGAAAAAATAAGCGGAAGGCGGGCAACCTCTACCCTACTCAAAACTGCTGCATCGTTGGCAACAGCTTTTTCTGCATCATCAAACAATTGATTATATTCTTTCATATTGTCCTCAGATAAAATATTATTTGCAAGCCAAACCGGATTACCATAAATATCAAGTCCAATATCTGCTTTTATTAATTCCTGATGCAATTTATCAAAATACTGTCTCAAATATGGAGCTGCCTTGCCATAATATCCCCTCATAAAATCATTAATAATGGCATCGGCATTTTCGTTTGGATACCACAAAAGCTTGCTTACCAAATAGTTTTTTAACTCTCCAAAATTTTCGCTATGTTTTATATTTGCCTGCTGAAAATGTGCAATTACATTATTTCGGGTAAAAAACTGAATATTGGGTTGCAAAATATGATATATTGGAAATGGTCCAAAACAACTGCTAAACTGGGTAATATAATCCCATAAAAATATTTTATTACTCAACCTCGACCATTCTTCAATCTCTTTAACAAAACCTTGGCTACTAGGATCTTTTTCAATGGGTTTACTTCTGTTAAGCTCAATACTGCATAAGGTAATCATTACATTGGTATCGGGTTTGGTAATTAAAGGCGGCTTACGTGTATATTGATAAGCCAGTGTAGTAATTGTTTTTTCGGGAAATTCGCGAGCAACTTCATTTACCAAACGCAGCATTAAACCCGATGGCGAACCCTCTGCGGCATTAATAGCCTTACATTTGTCGCATTCGCAATGGTAATAATTATCATTTTGACTTACCGACCACAATTTAATTTTAGGATGAGCAGCAATTTCATTTCGCAATACTTCTATACAAATCTTTGCAATATCGGGATTTGAAAGACAAAGTTGCCCATAAGCCACTCTTTCGCCATTAATCAACGAAAAATATTCGGGATGGGTTTTAAAATATTTTTCGGCAGGAAGTAATCTATTGAAAGTATGAACAAAAAAACCTTTATAATTTCCATCGTTCCACACATCTTTGGTATCAACCACCTTACGAAACAAAGCATATAACGAATCTCTGCCAAATTCTCCATTTATAATTCTAACTTCGTTTGGCGGAAGCTGAAAATCATCTAACTGAGGCAAACTAATATTAGCTTTGTCGGGCACAAACTCAACAAAAGGAGTATATTTGCGATATTGCAAATAATCTTCGAGCAACGAACATACTCCATAAATAATGCCTTTGTCGCTACCACCCAAAATCAGAAGTTTTTCTTTATCGGTAAGCAAATAATAACCATCACTTTTCAACAAAGCTTTTTTATCGGCAAAATATGCTTGCGGAGTTCTGTTGGTAATCCCTATCAATATTTCGCGGGATTTGGCCTTTTTGCTATCATCAACTATTGGGAATTCGCATTTGCTAATTTTTTTCAGATAATCTCTTAGCAAAAGCGCAGCCGTTTTTTCGTTTGCATTTGCATTTTTCGGAATAATAATCCGATAATCAGATTTACGATCAACTACCAAAGGCAGCTGCTGTGAATACAGCTTGGAAACATTAACTAAAAAACACAAAACAAGCAGAATACCGATTTTTTTCATAGTTTTTTTCAGCAAATTTAAATGAATATTTCAAAAATTGCTATTAATAAAATGCTAAAAACAATAAAACGCTTATATACGATTTATTCCAGTTTTTTTAAAGCTTGTGAAAAACAATTACGATATTCCATTTTTGTTTTTTTAGGATTATACTTATATGATTTATTATCAAGCTATATTAGGATAAGACAAACAACAATCACTCCCCTAACTTTCATCAAACCTCATGCTTTATCATTATCATATTGGGTAATTGTTATAATAAAATCAATACCAAAAAACTATCAAAACCAATAATTTACAAAACAAAACCAAATAAAATTTCAAAAAAATTACGCAAACACTTTGCCATATTGATTTTTTTTGTAATTTTGCATCGGAAAGTTGGCAGAGTGGTCGATTGCGGCGGTCTT
>CAZWRD010000284.1:0-2718 GCA_964636105.1 uncultured Bacteroides sp. | reverse complement strand
TGCTTATACTTTCTTTATTTCCTAAACGCTCCCATAATTCTTCCGCCAAATGAGGAGCATAAGGAGAAATTAAAACAGCAAGTGTCTGAAGAATTTCACGTTTATGGCATTTTAATTCATTTAACTCATTGGTGCATATCATAAAAGAACTTACAGCTGTATTGAATGAAAAACGTTCGATATCTTCTGTAATCTTTTTAATGGTTTTGTGCAATACTTTCAATTCAGCAGCTGTTGCTTTCTCATCAGTTACACAGAAATCATTGTTTTCATCGTGATACAATTTCCAGAATTTACGGATAAAGCGGAATACACCCTCTATCCCTTTGGTATCCCATGGCTTGGATTGCTCCAGCGGGCCAAGGAACATTTCGTACATACGCAAGGTATCGGCACCATATTTTATAACCAAATCATCGGGATTTTGTACATTGTGTAATGATTTCGACATCTTTTCAACTTCCCAGCCGCAATGATATTTGCCGTTCTCCAGTATAAATTCTGCATTTACAAAATCGGGCAACCATTGACGAAACTTTTCGGTATCCAGAATATCAGCATCTACAATGTTAACATCCACATGAATAGGCTGTGTCTCGTAATTTTCTTTTAATCCATGAGATACGAATTGATTTGTTCCAACGACTCTATAAACCAAATTCGATCTGCCCTGTATCATTCCTTGATTTATCAGTTTCTGGAAAGGTTCATCTTTTACACATAAGCCCAAATCGAAGAGAAATTTATTCCAGAAACGGGCATAAATAAGATGTCCGGTTGCATGTTCTGCACCTCCGATGTATAAATCTACATTCTGCCAGTAAGCATTGGCTTCTTTGGAGAATATTTCATTATTGTTGCGTGGATCCATATATCTTAAATAATAAGCACTGCTGCCTGCAAAACCCGGCATGGTATTGCATTCCAACGGAAATCCTTCTTCTGTTTGCCAGTTTTTGGCACGTGCCAGTGGTGGTTCACCACTTTCAGTTGGTAAATATTTATCTACATCGGGTAATTCCAATGGCAATTTGCTTTCATCAAGCATATAAGGCATACCTTCTTTGTAATAAACAGGAAATGGTTCGCCCCAATAACGTTGACGACTGAAAATAGCATCACGCAAACGGAAGTTAATCATGCGTTTACCAATGCCTTCTTTTTCAACAAAATCAATCACAGCTTTGATACCGTCTTTTACATTCATATTAGTAATAAATCCGGAATTGATGCAAGTGCCTTCCTTGGAATCTTTGGATTCTTTCCATAAAGAAGTGTCTTCAGGCTGTTCGCCTGTTGGCAGAACCACTTGAGGAATTGGCAATTTAAAATGACGGGCAAATGCAAAATCGCGGCTATCGTGCGCCGGAACTGCCATAATGGCACCAGTTCCATAACCTGCTAATACATAATCGGAAATCCAGATTGGAATTTCTTCATTTGTTAAAGGATTGATGGCATAAGCACCAGTGAATACGCCGGTAATTTTATTTACTTCAGCCTGACGTTCACGTTCTGATCGATTTTTTGCCCATTGCAGATAATTTTCAACTTCTGATTTTTGTTCAGTTGATGTTATTTCCTCTATTATATTATGTTCAGGACAAAGAACCATAAATGACACTCCAAATATTGTGTCTGGTCTAGTTGTAAAAATCCTTAGAAATTGCTCTCCTTCGGCGAGTTTGAAATCCACCTCAGCACCTTCCGAACGACCAATCCAGTTTTTTTGTATTTCTTTAATTGAATCACTCCAATCCAGATTATCAAAACCCTGTAACAATCTGTCAGCATAAGCTGATATTCGTAACGACCATTGACGCATTGATTTGCGTTCAACTGGATAACCTCCTCTAACAGATAGTCCGCCAACAACTTCATCATTTGCCAAAACTGTACCCAATTGAGGACACCAGTTTACCATAGTATCCGAAAGATAGGTCAAACGATAATGCATCAACATTTCCTGTTGTTGCTTTTCAGTCATTGCATTCCATGTTTCGGCCGTAAATACATCTGTCTGTGTGGTTGAAGCATTTACATTTTTATTACCTTCAGTTTCAAATATTTTCACTAAATCGGCAATACCTTCAGCTTTATTGGTTTTTAAATCATAATAATGATTGAAAAGTTGAATAAAAGTCCATTGTGTCCATTTGTAATATAATGGCTCACAAGTTCTTACTTCACGGTCCCAGTCGAAAGAGAAACCTATTTTATCTAATTGTTCACGATAACGGGCTATATTTTTCTCAGTTGTTATTGCAGGATGCTGACCAGTTTGAATGGCATATTGCTCTGCTGGCAAACCATAAGCATCGTAACCCATTGGATGCAATACATTAAAACCTTTGTGACGTTTGAAACGTGAATAAATATCGGAAGCGATATATCCCAGCGGATGACCTACATGTAATCCAGCACCGGAAGGATAAGGGAACATATCAAGTACATAATATTTGGGTTTCTCAGAAATGTTTTCTGCTTTGAAAGTTTTGTTTGAACGCCAGTAATCCTGCCATTTCTTTTCTATCTCGTTAAAATTATAGTCCATAAATGTATAAACAATTTTCTTTATAAAGTGCAAAAGTAAGAAAATTTAGGAACTTGGTGAAATGGGATAGTGTAAAAGACAGAAGTCCGAAGACGGAAGACCGAAGACCGAAGATGGAAGACCAGAGACGGAAGACGAAACTTCAATTTTTAAACTTATTTGGA
>CAZWRD010000283.1:0-2718 GCA_964636105.1 uncultured Bacteroides sp. | reverse complement strand
TGCTGGGTGATAATAAAATGCCGGACAGGGTGCGTCCAAGAATTTCTGAAGCCTGTATCACATTGAACGATACATGGGGCTACAAAGCACATGACCAAAACTGGAAATCGGCTGATGTTGTGCGAAAAATGCTGGCTGAAGCCAATGGTAAGAACACAAACGTACTGCTAAATATTGGACCTCAGCCCGACGGTCGCTTCCCGGCTGCCTCCATTGCCGTACTTAAACAACTCGCAAAAGACAGAGCGAAACAAAACAAAATCAGGAATCGTAAATAAACCTTATTTTGATAACAATAAATAATCGAGAAAACTTCTCTAAATGAAAAAAATACTTTCACTTAATTTATTGTTAATTCTACCGATACTTCTTTCGGCACAGAATTTACATCAGATTCTGAAAAGCAATAACATAAAGTTATCGGCTTTAATTACCGAATATGATTCAGACTATAATAACCGTGTGCAAAATAAATACAGTGTTGAGTTGACTGGCAATGAAGCAGGTATATCTTACGGAAATACTACATGGAAAATTATTTTGACGGATCCATCTGTTGATGTCAAAAATGGTGTTTTCAAAGCGAGATTGCTTTTTAAATGCACCGGAGGAAAAGCAACAAATTCATCCGTATCATTTGCTCTGAATTTCAATGACTGGTCGAAAGAAAATTACGTGCTAATGCCTGCGTGTGCATACAATGGCAATCGTTTTGAATCGCGCAAAATTGGTTATTCTCCAAAATTATTCGAAATGCGCGACATTGGCACAGACAAACCCACCATTATATCAGACGTTCCCCGTTTGAATAATCGTCGTGGACCTTCTGCAATGTCGTTGCGCAGTGGCGACCTTTCGGCTCCGGTTATCGGTGTGTATTCTCCGGTAAAAGGCATGTCATATCTTCTAAACTTTAAGCATTTTACACATTATGGCGATAATGGAGTACAAATAGTGGAAAGTGCTGAAAGAAACAAGGCTGAAATCAGCATTTCGGCTCCCATAGTACGTTCAAAAAGGTATTTTATTGCCGATAACGAATGGGAATCCAACGATAAAGCTGTCAGTTTTCAGGTGGGCGATAGTGTTGTGTTTGAATTTAGTTTTCAGGCATTTGCAGCAAAAGGAGTACAATCGTTATTCGACAAAACTTTTGAGCAACGGTACGATTTTTTGGGAAAACCAACACTTAATCCTGTTTTTAGTTTTTCGTCGGCATTCGAGGTAATTGAGAAGAAGTTTAACTCTCAAAATTTTGTACCTGAACATGGTTATTATTCTGTAGGTATGCGTGAAAATATCGTACAGGACTGGCAAATTGGCTGGGTGGGCGGCATGATTTCCACTTATCCGCTTTTGTTTGATGGAAACGAAACGAGCCGAAACAATGTGATTCACAATTTCGACTGGCTATTTCCGAATGGTATTTCACCTTCAGGTTTCTTTTGGGATGCTGGTGAGAAAGGAATAATATGGTATGGTGGTGACCAGAGAAAATTCAACACAAAAAACTGGCATTTGATTCGTAAAAGTTGTGATGGTGTGTATTATTGTATCAAGCAATTTGAAGTAATGAAAATAAAGGGCATTGCTGTAAAGCCTGAATGGAGTAAAGGTGTAAAAACAGTAGCCGATGCCCTGGTTCATTTATGGAAAGAAAACGCCCAGTTTGGACAATTTGTGAATAGTATCACCGGGAAAATTGAAGTGGGTGGTTCCACAAGTGCGGCATTGGCTCCTGCTGCGTTGGTACTTGCAGCAAGGTGGTACAACAATCACGGGTATCTTGAAACAGCCATTGCTTCGGCTGACTATTTTTACAAAAACTATGTATCAAAAGGAATTACAACAGGTGGACCAGGCGATGCACTTCAAAACCCTGACAGCGAGTCGGCTTATGCTATGCTCGAATCGTTTATTCTTCTTTACGAACAAACACAAGATACATTGTGGCTCAAACGGGCAGAGGAAATGGCTCATCAGTTTGCAAGTTGGGTAATGCCATACAATTATACTTTTCCTGAAAGCAGTCTGTTCGGAAAGATGGGTATGCAAACTGCAGGAACTGTGTGGGCAAATACCCAAAATAAACACAGTGCACCAGGAATTTGTACACATTCGGGAATTGCGTTAATGCGCTTATTCAGAGCTACACGAGAATTGCAGTATTTGGAATTGCTTCGTCAGATTGCCTTTACAATTCCGCAATATCTTTCGCATCCGGTACGACCGATTCCCAAAATGGAAGTAGGCTGGATGAGTGAACGCATCAACACCACCGACTGGCTCGAAAATATTGGTGAAATATTTTATGGCTCTACCTGGTCGGAAACATCTATGTTGCTCACCTACAGTGAAATTCCGGGAGTTTACATTGTGCCAGAAAAGAAAATATGTGTTGCTTTTGATAATGTTATAACTGACATTTTAAAATCGAACCATAAGTATATGAAAGTTCTGATAAAAAATCCTACTAAAACTACTGCAACTGTAAAAGTAAAAATTGAACGGGAATCCGATATGTTGAAAAAATTATCTGACACCTATCTGGTAGATGCTAAAATAATACAACTACTTCCGGGTGAAAGTCAGATTATTACAATTAAAACAAAATGACACAAGCAATTTAACAAATGAATTATAAATTAGATCAGGTATTTACTTTGGTTTTATCCGGTTGTTTTGCTGTGTCAGCTAATGCGACTCAAAAACCCAATG
>CAZWRD010000282.1:0-2724 GCA_964636105.1 uncultured Bacteroides sp. | reverse complement strand
TTGGGTCCCCCAGCCAGCGGCATCACCCAGCCCGCGTAAAAACTGCTAACCCCAAAAAACACAAGTCCGCACCCGACCAGAAGAAAAGACAAAACGCCTGTGGACTGATGACTCTTTGCCGCCATGTATGCAACGCCCAATGGAATGGCGCACAGAAAAATGGTATTTAGAACCGCCAACAGTATCGGCGCTTCATATACAATGGTTGATTCCTGAATTTTGAGGAGTGCCATAATGACAAGAAATGTCACTACTGGTAAAAAGCCCCAAACCTTTATTCCCCTGCTCTTTGAGAACAACCCATCCCCTGATTGAACATTTTCGACATGCTGCATGAACGCTCCGCCCACCCTGATCTCGGCAAGTTCAGGGAAAATAATTTCACCGAAAAATAACTGATTTTCAGTATAGCATTTTTATTTTATGAAGGCAAATGGGGTTCATCATAAAAAATAGATTACAGTCGCTGTACTTGTCTTCGGGTGGCGTGACGGAAGCCAATCCAAAATTCTTCGACCAAATCTACCTCACCAGCGCGGGAAAAGAATATTCAACAATCTATATTGCGAAATCCCCACCATGCCAAACGCCATGATCAGACATGTGAAGGGCAGGAATAACAGAGGCGTGACCATCGAGCCGTTTTTCGAGTTTTTCCACGTGCTCCACCAATGCAGACAGGGTCTCGCCGATGGTATCAGGAAGCAGACCATGCTCAAGGTCAGGCTTATTGCTTTGCCCCTGACTGCGGACAACGATCTGCCCAGGCACACCGATGATGACAGAATTGGGCGGAGACGGCTTGACCACCACAGCATTCGCGCCAATGCGACTATGCGCACCAATCGTAATATCTCCCAACACTTTTGCGCCCGCGCCAATGACCACATGATCTTCGATGGTCGGGTGACGTTTGACCTTATTGAGGCTGGTTCCGCCGAGAGTGACGCCATGATAAAGGGTCACGTTGTCGCCGATCTCAGCAGTCTCACCAATAACCACGCCCATGCCGTGATCAATGAAAAAATTATGACCGATGGTTGCGCCCGGGTGAATCTCGATCCCGGTCAGGCTGCGGGCAATTTGGGAAATCCAACGCGCAAGCAGCTTGAATCCGTCTTTCCAAAGGCGATGAGTGATACGATGAGTCCACACAGCGTGCAAGCCGGGATAGCACAACATGACTTCAAAAACATTACGAGCCGCAGGGTCGCGGTCTAAAACAGATTGAACATCTTCACGAATAGTCTTGAACATTTTCCTCTCCCGTTCAGACCTCGGAGGTCTCGAAGACCTCCGAGGTCCTTTTTGTTATTCTGCCAAATCAGCGAACAAAGGCGTGGACAAATATCGCTCACCAAACGACGGGATAATCACCACAATGATCCTGCCCGCGTTCTCTGCACGATTCGCCACCTGCAATGCAGCCCAAGTCGCGGCGCCCGATGAAATCCCAACCAACAAACCTTCCTCTTTCGCCATACGGCGGGCGGTGACAAAGGCGTCCTCAGCCTTCACGCGGATAATTTCATCGTAGATTTTGGTGTTGAGCACAGCAGGTACAAACCCAGCTCCAATCCCTTGAATGGGGTGCGGACCTTTTGTGCCGCCAGATAAAACCGGCGAGGCATCAGGCTCAACGGCAATTGCCTTAAATGAAGGCTTGCGTGATTTGAGCACTTCACCTATGCCCGTGATCGTTCCACCCGTGCCGATGCCCGCTACAAGGTAATCAACTTTTCCGTCTGTATCCTTCCAAATTTCCTCGGCGGTTGTCTTGCGGTGAATTTCAGGATTCGCCAAATTCTTGAATTGTTGCGGCAGGAAATATTTCTTTGTATCAGAAGCTGCGATCTCTTCGGCTTTGCGGATCGCGCCGCCCATGCCATCGGGACCTGGGGTCAGCACCAGTTCCGCGCCGTATGCACGCAGCAACATGCGACGTTCCTTGCTCATTGTTTCGGGCATGGTCAGGATGATCTTATATCCGCGCGCGGCGGCAACCATTGCCAGCGCAATGCCCGTATTGCCGCTGGTCGGCTCCACGATTACTGTATCCTTGTTGATCAAGCCGGCCTTTTCACCTGCGTCGATCATCGCCGCACCAATACGATCCTTGACCGAATGAGCGGGATTGTAGAACTCCAACTTGGCAAGCACTTCAGCCTTTGCGCCTTCAGTGACACGGTTCAAACGAACCAGCGGAGTGTTGCCAATTAATTCTGTGACATTATTTGCGACTTTCATGTGAGACTCTCCTGTAGATAAAGTTGGTTTGGAATTAAATAAATAAAACGGCTGTCTGCAAACCGGGAACATTCCCGGCACGCAAACGGTGGACGCAATTACAAGCCGCGATCAGCGACTTTGGAATTTGCGGGGTTCAAGCCCACCGTCTACGGCAGTCAGCCGTTTAATCTCTGAAAAAAGATGCGGTGGTTAGAAACACCAAAGTGAACAGATGCAGTTAAAAAGTATTTTCATCATGATTTGGAATACCTGAATGGGCGTTATCTTACCCGATAAATGGGAATTTCCGCAAGTGAGAAATTCAGTCCGGAGCGCAGGAATGTACCCTTATAGATACATGACCTTTCTACCAGCAAGTATTTTGAAACAGGAACATTCCAAATCCCAAATCCGTCTTACAATTACGTCAACAGTTCGATTTTTCTGGAGGCAGGTCAAATGAATAACAAAAAACTTTTTGGCGCGCTCGGCATT
>CAZWRD010000281.1:0-2737 GCA_964636105.1 uncultured Bacteroides sp. | reverse complement strand
TCAACGAAACCGGTAACAACTGGAATCCAAGTAGAGGTTCTAAAGGCTATCCATCCGCGCTCCAAGAGAACGTGTGGTCGTCCAGCGAACATTGCGCTAGATTTTTTACTTTCTGCAATTTGAACAGCGGTCTTCACTTTGCCAACCTCTTTTCAAATTGGCGCATTGATAACACAAGACCGATCACAACTAAGGTAACTAGAACGATGAAGTGAAGCCAGACCATGAAATTACTGATTCCGTAATCAAAGGCAGCTTCACGACCAAGTTCTGTTGCATGCCACAGCGGTGAAACCCAACCTATTGGTTGTAAGTAGATCGGCATTGATGACAGAGGAAAGAACGTGCCAGAGAATAAGAACATTGGCATGAGAACTAAGCGTCCGAGAATATTGAAGAATTGATCATCTTTTTCGATTTTGGCTGCTGCAAACAAGATAACCGCACCAAACGCTGCGCCACCCAAAATAGCAACCGGAACAATTAGAAGACTTATTCCAAAGTCAACAACATTAAAGGCGAGCAAAAGAATGTAGTAAACGCTCACAGAAAAGATTGCGCGACAGATCGCTGCCAAGTAAACACCCAGTGCTATCTGTCGACCAGTAATGGGTGTTGCATTTTGGGCAAAGAAAAGCTTGCGCCACTTAAAACCCTCAATGGTAGGAAAGACTGTTTCATCCATGATCCCTGTAATGGCGGTGTTAGCCAATAGTGCAGGGGCGATAAAAGCAATGTATTTAATGCCATTTGTGCCACTTGTGCCCGATCCTTGTTCAACAAGGACGCCAATACCAATCCCCACTGCAATCAAGTAAAAGAAGGGGTTTCCGATATCTACGGCAGCGATGATTGTTCGCCACTTAGACATCGACTTCAGACGGGCTGAAGCTATGTATAAAGCTCCAAAACGTTGGATTTGTGGAACATCAATACCTTTGTTCATTCAATCAAAGTTCTTCCAGTTAAACGCAAGAAAACATCTTCGAGAGAACTGCGACGCACAAGAGAAGTAGTTGCGTGCATACCCGCATGTGTAATCTGCTCAAGAAGTTGTTCGCCATCTTCTGTGTACATCAAGATGCGATCTGGCAAAGTTTCCATACGTTCGCACATAGTGGCAAGTAGTGGTGCAACCTCTTTATTGCGATCACTACCAAATCGAACTTCTAGAACTTCTTTACTTGAGTACTCTTTGATTAAACCAGCAGGTGATCCTTCAGCCATGATCGAACCCTTGTCCATAACAACAAGGCGATCACACAGCTGTTCTGCTTCATCCATAAAGTGTGTTGTCAGAACTAGAGTCACACCTTGTTCCTTGAGACGGAACAAGCGATCCCATAAGATGTGACGAGCTTGTGGATCTAAACCAGTTGTTGGTTCATCAAGTAACAAAATGTCAGGTTCGCTAACTAGTCCGCGAGCAATTGTTAAACGGCGCTTCATTCCACCGCTGAGTGCCTCAACTTTTACATTACGCTTTTCTTCCAATTGTGCAAACTCTAGAAGCTCTTCAATCTTTCCCTTTATAAACTTTTTGGATAAACCAAAATAGCGTCCATAGATAAAAAGATTTTCAGTAACAGTTAACTCGTTGTCCAAGTTATCTTGTTGTGGCACAACACCAAGGTGGGCGCGAACAAGAGGGCCAAATTGCTCTGGATCTTTTTCAAGAATCTGGACCGTGCCAGATGTACGAGTAGAGGTCGCAGCCAAAATGCGCATAGTTGTGGACTTGCCGGCGCCGTTGGGACCTAGTAATCCGAAGGACTCACCCTTAGCCACATCGAAGTCGATGCCGTTTACAGCGGTGAAATCCCCGAAAACCTTGGTTAAACCACGTACAGAAATGAGTGGATTAGACATCTTTCTATTCTACCTGAGTATTGTTAACCCACGTGCGATTCATAAATGAACCTACCCACGACCTCACCTATGACGATGTTTTCATGGTGCCAAGCCGTTCCGAACTTTCATCCAGAATGGATGTTGATCTTTCTGCGATAGATGGAACTGGAACAACAATTCCGCTAGTTGTTGCAAACATGACAGCTATTGCTGGGCGACGAATGGCCGAAACAATGGCTCGTCGCGGTGGATTAACTGTGATTCCTCAAGATATTCCGCACGCAGTTGTTGATGATGTCATCAAGTGGGTAAAGCAACGTCACCCCTTCTTTGATACACCTATCACCCTGTCGCCGCAATCAACAGTTGCAGATGCGATTAGCTTGTTGCACAAGAGAGCACATGGCGCAGTTGTTGTAGTTGAAAACGGTAAGCCAGTTGGAATCATTACTGAAGAGGATTGCAAGAGCGTAGATCGCTTTACACAACTCGGTCAGGTGATGAGTAAGAATTTAACAACGATGCCTGATTCTCTTGGCGCTCGCGAAGCTTTTGATTTCTTAAATCAACATCGTCACAAATTGGCACCAGTTGTTGCAAGCAATGGTGATCTAGTTGGAATCATGACTCGCCTTGGCGCGCTTCGCGGAACTTTGTATTCACCAGCGTTAGATGCACAAGGACGTTTACGAATTGCAGCAGCGGTTGGAATCAATGGCGATGTAGCCGCAAAGGCAGCAGCTCTTATCGAATCCGGCGCAGATGTTTTGGTTGTAGATACCGCCCATGGTCACCAAAA
Source organism: uncultured Bacteroides sp. (assembly GCA_964636105.1). GTDB lineage: Bacteria > Bacteroidota > Bacteroidia > Bacteroidales > JACABE01 > JACABE01. Next base: position 87 of record CAZWRD010000281.1, on the reverse strand, counting down.
GAAGATGCTTGAAGCATTAGCTGCGATTCGTTCAATTAATCCAAATGTTCCAATCGTTGCTGGCAATGTTGTTACAGCCCAAGGAAC
>CAZWRD010000280.1:0-2775 GCA_964636105.1 uncultured Bacteroides sp. | reverse complement strand
TTAAAGAGAATAAAAAATTAAAAAATTAAATAAATTTAATATTAATCTAAAAAAACAAAGATGAAAAAACTCACAGTTGTCATGGCTTGCTTACTTATATTTGTAAGTAGTACTTTGTTGGCTCAACATAAATATGTTGGTGCTGCAAAATGTAAAATGTGCCACATGACCAAAGGAAAACAATATCCTACTTGGTCAGAATCGAAACATGCAAAAGCATTTGAAACATTAAAAACTGAAGCTGCAAAGAAAATTGCTGCTGAAAAAGGTATTGCTGATCCGTCAACTGATGCCAAATGTTTAAAATGCCATACTACTGCTGCTTCTACTGATCCTGCTTTAAATGGTGGGATTAAAAATGAAGAAGGTGTGTCTTGTGAAAGTTGTCATGGACCAGGAAGTACATACAAAGCTCCTGCTATTATGCGTAGCAGAGATGCTAGTTTGGCTAATGGATTGATTATTCCTGACGAAAAACTTTGTATTAAATGTCATAATGCTGAAAGTCCTACTTACAAGGAATTTAATTATGCCACTTTTAATGCAAAAATTATTCACATGAATCCTAAATAATAAGTTGAAGTAAATCTTATTTAAGTCCATGATCTTTAGTGAGTTCATGGACTTTTTTTATATACTGACTTATGTGCTTTTAAATAGATACGCATCTCTTGAAGAAAAGATGCGTATCTCTTGAGGAAAAGATGCGTATCTTTTTATGTATTCACTTTTCGGCTCATAAATTCACCTTTAATTCCTTTGATACCGAAATTACCATTATCGAAAACAATATGCCCTTTGCTTATAACTATTTCGGCTTTGCCTTTAAGCTTAAAGCCCTCGTAAATATTACTATCGCATCTTTGATATTGGCTTCTCAAATTGATGGTGCTTTCTGTTTCGGGATTCCATATTACAATATCAGCATCGTAACAACTGCAGATTTTCCCTTTATTGGATAATCCGAAGATTTCGGCTGCATTGGCTGATGTGAGAGCTACCCATTGTTCTTTGCTTATTTTTCCGGTTAATACTCCATAAGTATAAAGCAGCGATAAGCGATATTCTATGCTTCCAGCTCCGTTCGGGATTTGAACAAAATTATCTTTTCCGGCATCCTTTTGTCCAATCAGATTAAACGGACAATGATCAGTACCTATGGTTTTTATACTATTGTCCGATAATTTTTCCCAAAGCACTTTATTGTCATCAACTGAGCGTAATGGTGGACTAATGACATATTTTGCAGTTTCAAAATTATCATTGCCATACACTCCTTCATTTAACAAAAGGTAATGCGGACAAGTTTCTGCAACAACATTAGGCAAATTGTATTCTTTAATTTTTTGCATCGACAGGGCTGCTGAAATATGAACCAGATAGGTTTTGCATTTGGTTTTCTTTGCCATCTGAAGTACTTTTTCCACGGCTTCTGCTTCTACTTCTGCAGGTCTTGAAAGGGCATGATAGCGAGGCGATGTTTTGCCTTCTTTTATCAGCTGCTTTTGCAATTCGAGAACTTTATCACCATCCTCGCAGTGCACAGTAATCATTCCATTGTATTTTGCAACGACTTTCATTGCTTCAAAAAGTTCATCATACGAAATGCCGATACTGCCTTTGTAAGCCAAATAAGTTTTGAAAGAAATAATGCCTTCTTTTTCTATACATTGTTTAATTTCAGATTTTAAAGAAACGTTCCACCAGGTAATTCCCATGTGAAAACTATAATCAGCCAATGAATTTGCTGCAACAGCTTTGCGTTCGTTTAAAGCTTTTATTAAAGATTCACCTTTTGACGGTGTAACAAAATCTATAAACGAAGTAGTACCACCGGCAATAGCTGCTTTGCTGCCTGTATAGAAATCGTCAGATGAATTGCCTGCTGGTGTTGGTAAATCGAGATGAACATGTGGGTCGATACCACCCGGAATAATGTATTTGCCTTTGGCATCAATTACATAAGCTGAAAGTGGCTTTGGGATATTGTTGCCAATCAATGCGATACTTTTATTCTTAATAAGCACATCTGCAACTATGGTTTCATTTGCATTTATGATAGTTCCGTTTTTTATCAGTATAAAACTCATGGTGTTTTTTATTTTGTTCAAAATTAAGAAAAAAAACATTGAAACATATTGAAATGTCAATTTTTTTTATAATTTTACAACCTGAAATTTTAGAAATATTTAACATGACTAATTGCTATGTATTTATTATAAATTATTCTGCTTACATTTAAAACTATTAAAATCAAATATATTATTAAAAGGTTCAAAGAATGAGCCTGAATTATAAAATTAACACAATGAAAAAGGGAATCACATTTTTATTTTTAATTCTGATTATTTCATCATATATCACTAATGCACAGAACCCAGAGTGGATCAATTATTATTGTGGAAAAGAAAACAATGTAATTGTTGAAGAAAGCAATTTTATGTGGGTAGGAACAAGAGGGGGCTTGGTAAAAATCAACAAATTAACAAATTCAAGTATTTTTTATAATCGTACTAATTCCGGTTTGCCTGGCACTCAGGTTTTATCAATAGCTATAGATATTTTAGGAAATAAATGGATAGGAACCGAAAATGGCTTGGCAAAGTATGACGGAACTACATGGACTGTTTACAATACTTCTAATTCTGGATTACCCGGCAATAAAATAACCTCAATAGCTATTGATGGGAGTGGAAATAAATGGATAGGAGCTGGCGAAGATGGCTTAACAAAATTCGATGGGACATCCTGGACTCAAATGTTTGGATTTCATTA
>CAZWRD010000279.1:0-2790 GCA_964636105.1 uncultured Bacteroides sp. | reverse complement strand
GTGGGTTTCTTCGTTTACGGATTGATCTTGCATACGATGGAACAAACTTTTCTGGTTGGGCAACTCAACCTGATCGACGCACCGTACAAGAAGAAGTCGAAAAAGCAATTGGGACAATTTCACAATCAAAGGTTGAAACAATTGTGGCCGGCCGAACCGATGCTGGAGTTCACGCATCTGGTCAAGTAATTCATGTTGATATTCCGCAGGGCGTTAATCTTGATGACATCGCATATAAGTTGAATCGAATTTTGGATGAAGATATTCGCATCATGCAAGTATCTGTTGCCCCAGAAGCTTTTCATGCAAGATTTTCGGCAATTCGTAGAACCTACACATATAAAATTCTTGATAAGAACTTGCCAGTTCCACCGATAAATCGAACTGATATTGCTTCTTGGTATCGACCGCTCGATGCCGAATTAATGAATGTGGCTAGCGGTCTTGTCCTTGGCCATCATGATTTTGCGGCATTCTGTAAGTTTAAAGAAGGCGGAACAACGATTCGGACCTTAGAGAATTTCACTTGGGAACGTCGTGGAGAATTACTTGTAGCCACGATAATCGCCGATGCCTTCTGCTATTCCATGGTTCGTAACTTGGTTGGGGCAGTTGTATGTGTTGCAGATGGCCGTAAAGATTCAGAGTGGATACGTCAGTTATTGCAGAATAAAGAGCGAGTAAGTGATTCCTTAGTCTTTCCAGCCAGGGGACTAACCCTTTCTTCAGTTGAGTATCCAACCGACAATCAACTATTAGAGCGTGCAAAGGTGACGATCGGAAAGCGCGACAATGGGTCACATTGATGTTTCAACAGTCGAATACACATTGTCCGATGGGCGATTACTTCTAAATGATGTGAGTTTTAGAGTTGGCGATGGTGCGAAAGTCGCTTTGATTGGCCCGAACGGCTCTGGAAAAACAACTTTGATACGAATGATTTGCGGTGACATCAAACCAGATAAAGGCAGTGTCTCGATAACAGGCGGATTAGGCGTCATGCGCCAGTTCATCGGTTCGGTACGTGACCAATCTTCAGTTCGGGATTTATTGATTTCAGTAGCTCCAAAAAGCATCCGGGATGCTGCAAGCAAAGTCGATGAAACCGAAAGACTTATGAACCAAGATTCAACGGAAAAGTCACAAATGAATTATGCGCAAGCCTTGATTGATTGGGGCGATGCTGGGGGATATGAGTTCGAAGTTTTATGGGATAAATGCTGCACCGAAATGCTGGGCAAGTCTTTTGAAGAGGTTTCACATCGATTAGTTAATTCCCTCTCGGGCGGAGAACAAAAAAAGTTAGTTCTCAGAGCGCTTTTGGAAGGGCCAGAAGAAGTCCTTTTGTTGGATGAACCAGATAACTATTTGGATGTTCCATCCAAGCGCTGGTTAGAAAAAGTTGTAACCGAAACCAAGAAAACCGTTTTGTTTGTAAGCCACGATCGTGAACTACTTGAAAACACGGCGACTCGTATTGTGACCTTGGAACAAGGCATCAGTGGCAATACAGCTTGGGTTCATGGTGGAAAGTTTTCAACTTGGCATGATGCGCGATCTGCTCGCAATGAAAGATTTGCCGAACTTCTCTTTCGCTGGGAACAAGAGCACCAGCGATTAATCGATCTAGTCAAGACTTTACAGGTGCAAGCTGCTAGTTCTCACGATATGGCAAGCAAGTACCATGCAATGCAAACTCGACTTCGTAAGTTTGAAGAAGCTGGTGCCCCCGAAGCACCACCAGTAGAACAAGATGTAAAAGTTGCACTCAAAGGTGGTCGCACTGGGCTGCGTGCACTTACCTTTGAAGATGTCTCTATCGGAACCTTAACTCAACCATTTAGCTTTGAAGTTTTCTTTGGCGATCGAATCGCGGTTCTTGGAAAAAATGGAACTGGTAAATCCCATTTCCTTCGTTTGATTTCTGGGGATTCAACCGTTGCTTATCAAGGAAACTTTAAAATTGGCGCTCGTGTTGAGATTGGATACTTTGCCCAAACACATTCTCATCCAGAGTTCGAGGGTAAGACTCTGCTTGAGATTTTGTGGGAACTACATTCTCTTCAGCTAGGTCCGGCAAAAAGTGTTTTGCGCCGATATGAAATTGACCAGCAAGCAAACCAAAAATTCACATCCCTATCTGGTGGCCAACAAGCGCGATTCCAAGTCTTGTTGTTGGAATTAGCTGGTGACACCTTGTTGTTACTTGATGAACCGACAGACAATTTAGATTTGGCCAGCGCTGAGTCCTTGGAAAATGCGTTGGGTCGATATGAGGGGACGGTAATCTCGGTTACCCACGACCGCTGGTTTACTCGTGGTTTTAATCGCTTTTTAGTCTTCGGCAAGGATGGGGCGGTCTATGAGAGCCCAGAGCCAGTATTTGATCACTAGGTCGCAGGGTTTACGCACGATTTTGACCCCTGAGCCTGACGCGGGTACCCTTACTCCTCTGCGCTTCACAAAGGCGCCGTCCATCAAATAGTTCAAAGAAGTTCCAAGAAAAGAAGGTAGGCAAAAGCGTGCGTACATACAGTCCAAAAGCTGGTGATGCAGTCCGTAACTGGCACATCATCGATGCACAAGATGTGGTCTTGGGCCGTCTTGCAACACATGCTGCCGTTCTTCTTCGTGGAAAGCACAAGCCAACATTTGCACCACACATGGACATGGGCGACTTCGTTGTCGTTATCAACGCGGAAAAGATTGCATTGTCAGGTAACAAGGCATCACAAAAGTGGTCTCACCATCACTCAGGTTTCCCAGGCGGTTTAACTTCTACTGTGTACG
>CAZWRD010000278.1:0-2814 GCA_964636105.1 uncultured Bacteroides sp. | reverse complement strand
TTTCTAATTCTACAACTATGGGTGTTGCAATTCCGGTAGTTAAAGGACTAATCAAACCGATAAACTTATGTACACCTGCATCAACAGGGCATTTTGTATATTCATAAGCCCCGATATCGGGCGTTGTTCCTCTTGAAGTATTGTAAATATCAGTTGTAACTGAAGGCAATTGCAATGCTGCATTATACAGTTTCATTTGATTATGTTTCAGTAAATTATCGGTTTCATAGTAAGGGTTGTAATTTACTGATGCTACATCCATTCCTGATGCTGTTTTCCAATCAGGTAAAGTATCATATTCTGTTCCATTAAAATGAACCAACTTATCTTTAAAGCTATAATAGTCGTTATAATTAAAATCCAAATTACCCGGATTTCCACTTACAAAGAGCGCATAACCTCCTTCTTTGTTGGCTAAAATATTGTTTTTTAATATAATATCTGAACCTCCATTGATTTCTATAGCTTTACCATTTATTCTGTCGGCAGAAGTAATGTTGATACTATTGTTGTAGGCGGTTAAAAAGTTTGCTGCATTGTTGTATATTCCTCTGGCTATACCTAAACCTTCAGCATGTAGGTAATTGTTGTTAATTGTGTTGTTGTTAGCACTATTTGCAATACAACTGCCTTCCATAATTGTTGTAATTTTGTTTTTTCTGACTTGGGTATTGGTCGAAAACAAATTAATTCCATTTCCGGCTACAATGGTATTCATTATATTATTATCAATAACCCCATTATTGCCATAAACTTGCACAAAATAATTTTTAACGTTTACAATTGTATTTCCGGTTATTGTAAAATTCTGTAATAAATTTAAACTCATTCCTTTTTGAGAATTTTTAATTGTATTATCCTCAATGTTAACTACCTTGTTGGTTCCCGAAGCAATAATGCCATATCCATCATAATCAAGATTAAAACAGTTGATGAAATTATTTTTTATTACAATTGTATCTGAATTATTTAACCCAATTCCATAGCGAATATGACCACCCCAACATCCATTTTGAAGATGAAAATGATTATCTTCAAAGTTTGCTTTTTGTGATGAATTAAATTCGATAGCATATGCCGAATAGCAATTATTGAAAAGTGCTTTAGAATTTTTAACGGTGGCATTGTAACATTGATCAAAGTAAAAAGCGGTACCACTTCCATAAGCACTTGTATCGTAATTGCAACTTATATTGTTGCAATTTCTGAATTCCATATTGGCTTGTGAATGATTGTAATTGCTAATAATATCATTTACATATTTTAATGAAATACGTTGCAGTTTATTCCCCAGGAAATTAATATTTTTACTTACAGAACTAATTGTTTTTTCGCTTATTATTTCGCCTTGCAATACATTGTTTTTAAACAAAATGTTTGAATCAACAGAAGTGTAATATAATAATGCTTTTTGAATTATATTTCCATTGAAAACAATGTTTTTACAATCGTTTTTAAATACAATATTTGTATCACCGTTGGTTCTCGAAATATTTAATCTATTAAAAATTATATTATCGGCTCCATTAAGAAAAATTGAGTAATCGTTTGTGTTGTCAGTGTTTTGATATTTTAAAGAACATTGAGTAGAATCTCCACTTTCCGATTCAAACGTTACAGTATTTGTAGTTGAGCTACCTTGTATTGGATTAAGGCTAATACGTTCATTATATGTACCATTTCTAATTTTAAAAATTACAGGACAACTAATTCCGGAAATATTTAATGCTTGTTCAACAGAATATAAGTTTGGAAAATCGGGATTAATGCCTCCTACAGTATATATTCCGCATAGCTTTGGATACAAAATTACTGAAGCTAAATCATTTAAGGAATACATGTCATTTTGTCCATTCACAGAACTTATCCATACTTTTAGGTTATATACACCACCATTTGGGATATTAAATGTTGCAATCTGATGGTTCAAATCACTTTCGCCATAAGCAAGATTCCCTGTCCAGTTATATTGTGTTTCTGCCGAATTATTTACTTTCCATTTTATAACTGCACTTGTAGCATTTGAGCAGCTATGATTTTTAATATTTATTTTTATTGGATAAGATCCTGTATCAAGTGGATTAGATGGTGATGTAATTGCAGTTACACTCATATCTCTATCAAGTGGAGCGTATATTTTAACATTATCTATCAGCCAATAACCTGCATTATTTCCATTCCATTTGAAACGGAGCTTAAAATTAAGGTTAGCCGCATAAGCCGAAATATTTATAACCTGATTATTGCTAATATTTGTGTCGATATTATAAACGTTTTGCCATGTACTACCGTTATATACCTGAATTTGTCCCGTGCTGTTTGCCCCTTTATTAAAAACCTGATCAAAAATCAGATAAACACATAATTTTCCTATTGCATCAATATTGGGAGATTCCAGATTTACAACTTCATTGGTGCCGGTTGAAGAATAGTTTTGGCTATCAAAAATAGCAAAGGGAGCTGTAATTGGATAGTTGGCTGCTCGGTTACCGGGATTATCGAAATGCCATTTATCGGTTGTTGCATTTCCTGTTATGGTTTGTTGTGTCCATCCTGTTGGGGGATTTATACCATTGGCACTCGAAAAGTCATCATTTAATAAATAAGATTGCCCATTTGAAAATTTGCAAATGATAAGCATTATAGAAAATGCAATGTAGAACTTTCTCATACACACTAAAATTTAGTTAATTACCCCTCAAAGTTAATAAAAAAACAAAAGCAAAAAAAAATCTTATGAAATTATTTTGTTAATTGCCGTTTTAGGCAATGAACGAGCCATTTTGGCACTTGAACGATAGGTTTTAGCCAACG
>CAZWRD010000277.1:0-2843 GCA_964636105.1 uncultured Bacteroides sp. | reverse complement strand
AGATTTCGTTTTATTGAATAAAATCTTTATTTTTGCAGATTGGAAAAATGCTTAATGCAAAGTTAAAAAAAATGAACAAACATCATCTGAATCACTTACGCGAACTTGAATCTGAATCAATTTATGTTATCAGAGAAGTGGCTGCTCAGTTTGAGCGTCCGGTTTTGTTGTTTTCGGGAGGCAAAGATTCTATTGTACTTACCCATCTGGCAAAAAAAGCTTTTTATCCGGCCAAGTTGCCATTTCCATTATTACATATTGATACGGGTCATAATTTTCAGGAAACGCTTGATTATAGAGACGATTTGGTAAAGCAATTAGATGCACGCCTTATTGTTGGTTCTGTTCAGCAAAGTATTGATGAAGGCAAAGCTGTAGAAGAAAAAGGCTATAACGCAAGCCGTAATGTATTGCAAACGATAACCTTACTCGATACCATCGAAAAATACAAATTTGATGCAGCCATGGGTGGTGCACGCCGTGATGAAGAAAAAGCACGAGCCAAAGAAAGATTTTTTTCACATAGAGATGAATTTGGACAATGGGATCCTAAAAATCAACGCCCTGAGCTTTGGAATATATTCAATGGCAAAAAAAATATGGGCGAACATTTTAGGGTTTTCCCAATAAGCAATTGGACAGAAATGGATGTTTGGCAATATATTTTATTGGAAAACATAGAAATGCCAAGCTTATATTTTACACATCAACGCGAAGTATTTTGCCGCGATGGCGTTTGGTTGGCAACAGCTCCATTTATGAAATTGAAAGACAACGAAAAAGCAGAAGTTAAAACCATCAGATGCCGAACCATAGGTGATATTACCTGCACAGGTGTAACTTTATCAACAGCAAATACGCTGGAAGAAATTATTGATGAAATTGCAGCTACACGTATAACCGAGAGGGGTGGGAGAGCTGACGACAAACGTTCTGATGCTGCCATGGAAGATAGAAAAAAAGAAGGTTATTTCTAATTAAATTACAAGCATGAGTTTTTCGAATAACGGATATTTAAATATGGAACTGCTTAGGTTTACTACAGCAGGTAGTGTTGATGACGGCAAAAGCACACTTATTGGTCGTTTATTGTACGATAGCAAATCAATTTTTGAAGATCAGCTCGAAGCTGTAAAACGTGCCAGCATTCAAAAAGGCAACGATTATATCAATTTGGCTTTGCTTACCGACGGACTACGTTCGGAAAGAGAACAAGGCATTACCATTGATGTTGCTTACCGCTATTTTGCCACTCCCAAAAGAAAGTTTATTATTGCCGATACGCCTGGACATGTGCAATATACCCGTAATATGGTTACAGGTGCTTCTACTGCTAATGCTGCCATTATTCTGATAGATGCCCGCAACGGAGTTACCGAACAAACTCATCGCCATACTTTTATTGCTACACTTTTGCAAATACCTCATATTATTGTTTGTATCAATAAAATGGATTTGATGGATTATAATCAGGAGGTTTATGAATCTATTAAAAAATCTTTTACCGAATTTTCTGAAATTATTGATATTAAAGACATCCGATTTATACCTATAAGTGCACTAAAAGGTGATAATGTGGTAGATCCTTCGGAAAATATGCCTTGGTACAACGAAGGTACCTTGATGAATGTATTGGAAACCATTCCGATTGATAATGATTATGATTTCGAAAATGCCAGATTTCCGATTCAATACGTTATCAGACCATTAACTGAAGAACATCATGATTTTAGGGGTTATGCAGGCAGAGTGGCTGGTGGTGTTTTCAGAAAAGGTGATGAAATTACCGTATTGCCTTCGGGTTTAAGAAGCAAAATTGAAGCTATTAATCTGTTGGACGATAAAATAGAGGATGCTTTTCCGCCAATGTCGGTTACCATTACTTTGAAAGATGAAATTGATATCAGCCGTGGCGATATGATAGTTAAATCTGACAATCAGCCCGAAATAAGTCAGGATATTGAAATTACGATGTGCTGGATGAATCAGAGACCTCTGCGCATTGGCAATAAATATAATTTGATGCATACCACCAAAGAAGTAAAATGCATTGTAAAAGAGGTTTTGTATAAAATAAATGTAAATACCCTTGAAAGAAATTTCGACGACAAGGAAGTAGGACTTAATTCTATAGCCAAAGTGGTAATAAAAACTACCAAACCGTTGATTTTCGACACGTATAACAAAAACCGTATTACTGGTAGTTTAATTCTTATTGATGAAGCCACCAACGAAACCGTAGGTGTAGGAATGATTGGGTAATGCCACCCCTTGTTTTTATTTGTTCGTGGTCCGTTCGTACGGGGTGTTTTGTTGCATTAATGATTTGAGGGCAGTCCCAAAATCGAAGCCGACCCGCCTTCCACAATTTTGCGTTAAGAAAAGTAAATCAATATAATATTCAAAATCATAATTTTAATTGTTGTTTTTTTCTTGAAAAAAAGAATAAAAATGGAACATCCCGACACTTGGGGAATCAAGACTGCAAATCATCAACTAGTATCTGTAAGAAAATTCCTAATTAATCTTATGTTCTTGATATGCTTTTAGTTAATAGTTTGCTTGCATAAACTATTTAGATATTTGAGTTTTGTTTTTTTTATAAACTCGAAATATGATTTAAGTAAAATTTTATTGTAAAAAAAAGGATGCATCATAAATGGAGCATCCTTTTTCTAACAAATATAAATTGTTTTGAATTATTTATGGCATTATTTCAGATACAAAATTGTTATTAGCAGTTTCAACTATCGACATATCACTACCATCAACCAATCCATCACCATTTACATCGGTTACTACATATCCGGTTACAAAATTATTGTTATCAGTTTCAGTATCCG
>CAZWRD010000276.1:0-2866 GCA_964636105.1 uncultured Bacteroides sp. | reverse complement strand
ACCATGTTTTATGATAACATCCAGAATGGTACCAATGTTTCCACTTTCAACCGCAAAGGGCTTAATCATTGTAAAAGTGATATTATTTTCCATAAAATAATCGATTTTTAAATTTATGATGTAAAAATAATAAAACAAATGATTGATAGCTTTGTTTTTATTTTTTAATTTTGCAGTCTGAATTTCAAACAATAAAAATCTAAAAATTGGATAAAACGCAATTAGCATCAGTAAAAAAACTCATATCAGAGAAAAACAATTTACTTATCATTACTCATAATAATCCAGACGGAGATGCCTTAGGTTCTTCCCTAGCATTATATAACTATCTGATAAAGAAAAACAAAACCGTAAATGTAATTACACCCAATCATTTTCCCAACAATTTAGCATGGATTAAAGGTGCAGATAATATTAATATTTACAATCAAAATGTTGAAAAAGCCAAATCGATAATTGAACAAGCCGAAATAATTTTCTGTCTCGATTTTAATGCCTTGCATCGTATCGATAAAATGGAAGAAGCCATAAAAAATGCTAATGCAAAAAAAATATTGATTGACCACCACTTACAACCTCAACTCGAAAATTTTGATTTTGCATTTTCAAAAATAGATATTTCTTCTACTTCCGAATTGATTTACAACTTTATTGTAGGAATAGAAAATAAAGAAATCATAGATAAAGAAATAGCAGAAGCAATTTATGTTGGAATACTTACCGATACAGGTTCATTTAGCTATTCATGTAACTATGAAAATACTTTTGGCATAAGTGCACATTTGCTAAAAATAGGTATTGATGTTGAAGATATACACCGCAAAGTTTACGATACATTTTCCGAAAGTCGGCTTCGTTTATTAGGCTATTGTTTAAGCAAAAAACTAGTTGTAATTGACGAATTGTCAACAGCCTACATATCAATAACTCGCGAAGAACTAAATTATTTCAACTATCAGGTAGGCGACACCGAAGGATTGGTAAATTATGCTTTATCAATAGAACATATTAAACTAGCCGTATTATTTACAGAAAGAGAAGGATTGGTTAGAATTTCATTTCGATCTAAAGGCGATATTGATGTTAACGAATTTGCCCGCAAACATTTTAATGGCGGAGGACACCACAATGCATCAGGGGCTACATCACGAATTTCATTAAAAGAAACCATTGCTATTTTTAATAATAGTATTAAAGATTATTCTGAATTATATGTTACATTTGATGAAGATGTTGTTGATGAATAATAAAATAATTTTTGCACTTATTTTAACGATAGCTATTTTTGCATCATGTCAGTCGGATCAAAAGCCTGCAAACGGACGTGTATTGAGTCAGGACAGCATTAACGAAAGAATGATGACAGCCAACAAAATACTAACAACATCAGAAACCGACAATATAAATAACTACATTAGCAGGTATCAGTGGAATATGAAAGAAACGGGTACAGGATTGAGATATATGATTTATAAAGAAGGCAAAGGCAAAAAAGCAGAACTGGGTGAAATTGTAAAAATAAATTATAAAACATCTTTGCTCAACGGTGTAAACATTTACAGCTCAGACGATAATGGGCCAAAAGAATTTGAAGTTGGCAAAGCACAGGTAGAAAGTGGACTTGAAGAAGGAATTTTATTACTAAAAGTTGGCGACAAAGCAAAATTTATCATACCTTCGCACCTTGGTTTTGGCTTGCTTGGCGACGAGAACAAAATACCCAGCAAAGCGGCATTAGTTTATGATATAGAACTTATTAGCATTGAAAAACAAAATCAAAAAAAGTAAATCTTATATATTAATTTTAATAAAAATGAACAAAAAAAGTCAAGTATTATTGTTGGTAGTTGCAATGGTTGCAATTATTTTTACTTCATGTAAATCAAAATATCCGGGTTTCGACAAAACAGACAACGGATTATATTACAAATTCCACATCGAAAATAAAGATGCACAAAAAACCCAATTGGGTGATATTATTGTTGCTGAATTAACAGTTAGAACTGCTGATTCAACTTTATTTACCAATGCCGGAAATCCACAAAGATTATTTAGAGTTGACTCTTCGGTTTACAAAGGCGATTTAAACGAAGGTTTATTATTAATGGGTATTGGCGACAGTATTACCTTTATTATGAGTGCCGATTCATTGAAAAAAGTAATGCAATTGCCTCCATTTATTAAAGATGGTGAAGTATTGTATTATGACATTAAAATTCACGAAATCGTAACCAAAGCAGCTTTCGAAAAAGAAAAATCAGAAATGATGGCAAAACAAGAAAAAATGCTAGAAGAAGCTAAAGCAAACGAAAGCAAAGATCTTGAAAAATACTTAGCTGACAACAAAATTAAAGTTCAGCCTACCGCAAGTGGATTATATTTTATTGAAACCAAAAAAGGCAACGGTGCAAAACCTGTGGCTGGTAAAAAAGTAAAAGTAAACTATACCGGAAAATTAACCAATGGTACTATTTTCGATACAAGTGTTGAAAAAGATGCAAAAGCTGCAGGCGTTTTCAATGACCAACGTCCATATGAACCTATTTCATTTACTTTAGGACAAGGTGAAGTTATTCCTGGTTGGGACGAAGGTATTGGCATGATGAAAGTTGGTGGAAAAGCCAAATTGGTAATTCCTTCTAAATTAGGATATGGCGAAAGAGGAGCTGGCGGTGGCGCTATCCCTCCATGTGCTGTATTGGTATTTGAAGTTGAATTAGTTGGCGTTGAATAATCAATGCAATTAACAATATAAAAAAAAGGAACCCGAGAGTTCCTTTTTTTGTTTATACTGTTTTTTGAAATATGATTATTATTTCTTTACAATTTTAGAAACATTACTTCCAACTCTTAAAAAATAAATTCC
>CAZWRD010000275.1:0-2883 GCA_964636105.1 uncultured Bacteroides sp. | reverse complement strand
TATCAGTTTGTTCTTTACGCTAAAATCAATTATCTTTTCTAACATGGCATTCGATGTTTATTCAACAAAATTTACTTAAACTGTATTAATTTGCTTCTCGTTAAACGCTAACTAAACATTAATTATACACTTATAATCAAATGTGTATAATAAAAACAAAATCAACCGTTTTGAATATTATGTACACTCCTAATTATCAAAGCAAAAAAATATTTAAAAAAACGAATTATTTTACATTAAAACTTTATATTACAATTAATTACATACTTGAATTTTGTCTTATAAAGAAATAAGTCCGTTTGAAATAACAAAAGTAGTGAAAATAAAACAATTTTTCAAAGATGAAAAAATAATTTTCATATCAGTATTCTATTCAAAATATAATTTCAAAACTAAAATAATTCAATTTACAAATATCACATAACTAGCTGTATGACAATAGTTTTTGTAAATTATTTTCGTAATCATAAAAACAAAATCTAATTAGCATTTTTGATTAATTGGATTTTTTACAAAGAAGATTTTAGCGATACTACTGATTATCTTTGCTTAAAATTTATTTTCCAGTTTTTGTAAGCCAATCTATTGCGTTTATTTTTTTTATTCCATTATAGGTACCTGTGTCATAATCCATTGTGATTAAAAGTTTTTCGTGATGGTCTGCAATACGATCAAATGGAGCTAACTCACGTTCTAAAGTCGTTGTACTTTTTACTGTTTGTGCAACTTGAATGTATTGTGTATAACCTTCGTTGTTGCGAACAACAAAATCAACTTCTAGATTGTTGGTTTTTCCTATCCATACTTGGTTGTTTCTGCGCTTTAGCTCAAGATAAATTATATTTTCAAGTAAATGCCCTGCATCGCTTGCCAATTCTTTACCAAGTAATGCATTGCGAAATCCTAAATCTACCAAATAGTATTTTTCTTGCGTTGCCAAATGTTGTTTTCCTTTGATGTCATAGCGGTTTACTTTGTAAAACAAATAAGATTCAACCAAAGTATCAATGTATTTTGATACCGTTTTGTTGTCAATTTTCTTTTTGTTTGTCGTTAAAACTTTGGCTATATTTCCTGCAGAAACGTTTGAACCTACTGAATCTATTAAGAAGTTTACTACTTCCTGATATGATTCTTCAGCATAAATAGTATAGCGTTTACAAATATCGTTGTTGTAAATGTTTTTGAAAACCGTTTGCAAATAGTCATTTGCAAAATGATTTCCATCTGCTGAAAGTCGAACAGCTTCAGGAAAACCACCTGTACTAACATATTCTGCAAAAGCACGGTCAGGGTTTAAGGTTTTGCCTGTAAACTCTAAATATTCAGCAAAAGAAAAAGGCAATACATTTATTTCAAAAGCTCTGCCAGTGAGCAAAGTTGCCAATTCACTTGATAATAAAAATGCGTTTGAACCTGTAACATACAAATCTATGTTTGGGTGAACAAACAAACCTTCCAACAATTTTTCAAATTCGGTAACATTTTGCACTTCGTCAATAAACACATAATTTGTTACATTTTTTTTGAGATGTTTAATGATGTAATTGTAAATCTCTTTCCAATCTTTTTCTGCTAAAAACCGAAATTCAGGCATATCCATATTGATTGCCAAAATTGAAACATTATCGTTTTCTTTACGCAACAAGTCTTGAAATTGTGCCATTAAAGTTGACTTCCCACAACGCCTAACGCCTGTGGCAACCTTGATTAGGTTCTTGTCTTTAAGAACACTAAGTGTATCTATATACCCTTTACGTGCTATTGTTTTCATAGTACAAAGATAATCATAATTCCTAAAACTATTTAAAAATATAACTATTTAGGATTTTTAATAAAAAAATCTAGTCATTTGCGGTTTATTACTTTTAAAAAAACTATAATCTTTGTCATCTTAAATTAGTCTTTTCATTCATTCTATTTTATCAATAATGTATTTTGAAAAATCGATGAACTCTTTAATTTTTGAAAACTCCAATTCTTTTATAAATCCACTTATTTCAAGTTTTGAATTCTCAAGTTTAAAAAGAGTAATTTCAGAAGCATTCAAAAAGCTAATAACTTTAGAATTTAGAATTCTCTTCATTTTTAACTCATCAGACGTTTTTATGAAATATTTCTTGTCAAATTCGTTAAATCCAGTTTGCATTTCAAACATTCCAAACCATTTTGATATGATGTCTAAAAAATCCTCATTCCATAAACAAAACTCAAAACTTGTTTTACTAGTAAACGAAAAAGATAAATGTGGGAATTTAGATTCGCTGGCATTTATAAAAATAATTCCAGATTTATAGGGTATTTTTAATTCAAAACTATATAAACTCCAATAAAACTCGTCTTTTTCAACATAATCGGTGGCTTTAGCTATAATACTCTTTGTTGAGACAATATTTTTTATAGTCTTTAGTTTTAAATTATAATCTAAAGCAATTTGTTGCCAATTTCCTGATACAACAATTAATTCTTCGTTGGAAAATCTACTATCTTCTCTTTTTCCCATGTTCATCAAATTATTGACAATTTTTTCTGCATAACAACTAACAACCAATCAAATACAATTCAAAAAATTTCATTAATCAATGCAAATTTAGTAATTTGTTTGTTCATATGCATAATTATTCCCTATTTACTTTTTTCTATTTAATGTTAGTCATAGGGATAAAAATCTTCATAAAGATTTCGTTGAACAACTAATTTCGTTTGAGATAATTATGGGATTAATGCTTTGAGAAACTTTTGGTATAGTATAGACCAAAATCCCATTAGTTTTTCTGTCGGCTTTTTCATTTTTTTAGGATTTAGTTATGGTTGTTACAAAAAGTGATTTTATATAAGTTCAAGTTTTTCAAGTTTATTGGCAATAGTAATTTCTTTCATTTC
>CAZWRD010000274.1:0-2888 GCA_964636105.1 uncultured Bacteroides sp. | reverse complement strand
TTCGTACATTTTTAGTTCCGTCACCTTTGTTCCCTGTCCATACCGCAGTTAGTTTGTAGTTGTGTTCGTGTGCCATTGTATTTTATTTTATTGTTCCTCAAAGCTGTTTATATGTTGCCCCGGCATTTATGCCGGGGATAGGGTGGCCCTCAACCTATTGTGCGAAAGGCCTTTAAAGGCCTTTCGCCTAAAATTGTGATTGCTATCGAACCCCGCCTTAAAAGGCGGGGCAATTGATATCGCACTACTGTTGCGGTTATTTTTACTTCGTCCAGGGTTCTTTGTCTTTAGCATTCATTAATTTTTGTCCATCATAAATACTTATTCCTTGCCAGGTACCAAACCAAAGCTGACCTTTGTTATCCTCAAGTATACTTTGAACCACGTTTGTGGTTAATCCGTTTTCAGTTGTGAATTGGGTGAAATTTGCTCCATCGTAACGATATACCCCATAACCTTCAGCTGAAAACCAAATATTTCCCTGCCTGTCTTCACAAAAATTATAGGTTTCTATACCTTCAATAATTCCATCCTTTGTGAAGTTAGTGTATGTTTTACCATCATACTTACTCACACCGCCATTAAAAGTACCAATCCAGATATTTCCTTGCTGGTCTTCTAAAATATCCGCGACATTATTGTCGGTAAGTCCATTTTCAGATGTTAAATGAATGAATTCTCCACTTATGTATTTGAAAATTCCATTTCCATCAGTAACAAACCACATCGTTCCATTTCTATCTTCCAAAAATTTGAAAACCAATTTTTCGGAAAGCATAGGTTTTGGATTTTCAGCTTTTGTTTCCGGCAACAAAAAAGGGATAAACTTTTTGCCATCAAAAAGACTGATCCCGCCTGTTGATCCAACCCAAATGAGACCGTTTTTGTCAATGGTCAGTCCCCAAATTTCAGCACCTTGCAGGTCATCTTTTTCTGAGTATGCAGTAAATTTCTCACCATCATATTTTATAAGTCCAAGGTCAGTCCCAAACCATAAATGTCCTGCTTTATCTTCAACAATTTCTCTAACAACATTAAATTGGGGAAGTCCTTCGATTGAAATTTTTTCAAGTGTTTTACCATCGTAGCGTATAATCCCATTTCCATTTGTTCCAAACCAATAGTTCCCTTTTTTGTCTTGATACATTGTCCTGACAAACTCCCTTACCATTCCATTTAAATTAGTGTGAATTTGCGGAAATGTTGTAGTTTGATTTGAATTGATTGGTTGATTGTTTTTTCCATTTTCTGTTGTATCATTAACCTGTTTTTCTTTCACTTGTCCTGTGCAAGATGATATTTGTACGGACAATACAATTAGAATTAAAAATAAAGTTCTTGTTATAGATATTTTCTTGCTTTCAGTGTTTGTCATATTGTTGTTATTTTCTACATACAATATACAACATTCCTAATCTTTTTTTATCATTCTGTTCAGTTACTTGATTTGCATTGTTGGCTTCTACTATTGAAAAGCCAATTTCCTTTAAAACTGAAATAATCTGATCTCTTTTAACCCAATACGTGACGGGTTGGTTTTTATTGAATAGTTTCCAATTGAATTTATTATTTATTTTTAACCAGGGAAGATGCTGTTTTGAAATACATTCTTTTCGAAGTTTTCTTAAAATACTAATTATTTTGCTTAATGTCGGATTAAAAATTCTTGAATCAAAATCTAAAAAAGAATATATTATGATTCCGTCCTGTTTTGCAATTCTATATGCTTCTTTTAAAGAGTCTATAAACAAGTCCTCTTTATCAATAAAACATAAAACTTGCTGAAGATAAATTAAGTAATCAAATGTATTACTTTCATATACTGCTAGATTTGAGGCATCTAATATCTTAAATTGGACATTTGAACCTGCATTTTTCGCAACTTTGTTTGCATGCATTATCATAATTGGTGCAAAATCAAATGCAGAAATATTAGAAAAACCCATTTGCTCAATTCGAAAAGAAATTCTTCCTCCTCCTGTTCCGGCTTCTAAAACACTTTTAGTTGTATCAGTTAAATATTTTTTTAGTAAAAATTCTTCAACGGGTATAAGATTTTTCCTATTTATCCATGAGTCGAATAAATCATTTGAATAAAGGTCAGCATTTATATTTTTTAAGATTGTCGGCATCTACTTTTTGCTTTAGTATAATAGTTGCTATCGTTTCAGGGCTTTGCGTTCGGGCGGGTTTCGGAGCACAAAACTGTCAACCTGCACTGAACTTGAATAGAAGCACAAAGCTTCAAGTTTGCACGACACACCGCCTGACGCAAAACCCGTGTTACCATCTGGTATTTGTTCAATTCAGGCAGTTTTTAGGTGTAGGCTTGTTCCTGAAATTCTGTCGTAAACGCTACTCTGTCCCTTACTAATAACTATACTAACAAAGTAAATAAATATCATAATTTGTGGAACGATTAGAATAATCCAAGTCCAAATTGGTGTTTCTCTTCCAATTGATTCATAATAGAAAATCCAGTGAACCCCTGTATGAGCAAGTTCCCAAGGTAAATATTTCAGTACATTCCTTAATAAAACATTTTTTTTTGTTTTGTTTTCACTAGTGAGCACTGTCAGTTTCAGTATTCTTTTTCCGATGGTTGCTTTCCACTTACTTTTC
Organism: uncultured Bacteroides sp.; assembly: GCA_964636105.1. Classification (GTDB taxonomy): domain Bacteria; phylum Bacteroidota; class Bacteroidia; order Bacteroidales; family JACABE01; genus JACABE01. The sequence continues at coordinate 266 of CAZWRD010000274.1, read as the reverse complement.
TCTGTAAAATACGAATAGGTTATTACAGGCAATGTCAGTGTCAAAAAACCGATTAGTTGTCCCAAATATGGGTTTATGTCTTCTTGTCTAACCTCAAATAACAAACGCGTCACAGTGAAAAGTAACACGGCATACAAAACAATAATTCCGAAGTCTATTGTCCAAGCTAAAATTCTATGTATGAGCTGTCGTGTTGTCATATACTTGCTGGTAACGTTTGGCGGTATGAAAAGTTGCCGATTGCGGGCGATTTCTTATCCAGTTAC
>CAZWRD010000273.1:0-2902 GCA_964636105.1 uncultured Bacteroides sp. | reverse complement strand
GAAACCCCTTTTGGGAAAAGTGATAAAATTATTGGTGGTGCTGCAACTTATATTGCTTGGTGCGCTTCTAATTTTACTCCAGTAAAGCAAATTTCGGTAGTTGGGGGAGATTTTCCTCAATCAGAATTAGATGCTTTGACTGCTAGAGGAGTGACATTGGAAGGGGTACAAATTAAAAAAGACGAAAAGACTTTTTTCTGGAGTGGTAAATATCATTTAGATATGAACACGCGTGATACTTTGGACACTCAATTAAATGTGTTTGAAAACTTCCAACCAGTTGTTCCAGAAAGTTATCAGGATTGTGAAATTTTAATGTTGGGAAATTTGGTGCCATCTGTACAAAGCAGTGTCATCAAGCAAATGAAAAATAGACCAAAACTAATCGTAATGGATACGATGAATTTTTGGATGGAAATTATGATGGATGACTTAAAACATACCATTAGCTTAGTAGATGTTTTATTAGTGAATGATAGTGAAGCAAGACAATTGAGTGGTGAGTACAGCTTGGAAAAAAAAAAGAAAAAAATTATGGAAATGGGTCCAAAGTATGTGATCATCAAGAAGGGTGAGCACGGTGCTTTATTGTTCCATGAAAACCAAGTATTCTTTGCTCCAGCATTGCCATTAGAGGAAGTATTTGATCCAACTGGTGCTGGTGATACTTTTGCAGGTGGATTTGTAGCACATTTAGCAAAAACAAAAGATATTTCATTTGAGAATATGAAAACTGCAATCATCTTAGGTAGTGCGATGGCAAGTTTTTGTGTAGAGAAATTTGGTACACAGCGTTTGACAGAAATCAATGCAGAAGATATCAAAGCACGTGTTGCTTCTTTTGTTCAGCTAGTGAACTTTGATATTGAGTTGGTTTAACATTCAATTTTTTTAATTGAAAATATGAGAGTTGCAGTAGTTGGTGCCACAGGTTTAGTAGGCACTAAAATCTTACAAGTACTTGCAGAGCGTCATTTCCCTGTAACTGAGTTAATCCCAGTTGCATCTGCACGTTCTGTTGGCAAGGAGGTAAGCTTCAATGGCAAACAATATAAAGTTGTGAGCATGGAAGATGGCATTGCAGCAAAACCTGCTGTCGCCGTTTTTTCTGCAGGAGGAAAAACATCTTTAGAATGGGCTCCAAAATATGCTGCTGCTGGTGTTCGTGTGATTGATAATTCTTCTGCATGGAGAATGGATCCAACCAAAAAATTAGTGGTGCCAGAAGTAAACGCTTCTGTTTTAACCGCAGAAGATTATATCATTGCGAATCCTAATTGTTCCACTATTCAAATGGTGGTAGCATTACAACCTTTACATCAAAAATATACCATTAAGAGAGTGGTAGTAAGCACTTATCAAAGTGTCACTGGCACCGGAAAAAATGCTGTAGACCAATTGTTCAGTGAGCGTAGCGGAGCAAATTTATCAGCCGACCAAATGGCTTATAAATATCCAATCGATTTAAATGTAATTCCACAGATTGATGTTTTTTTAGAGAATGGTTATACCAAGGAAGAAATGAAAATGATCAAAGAGACTTGTAAAATTATGCAAGACGACTCGATCAAAGTAACTGCCACGACTGTGCGTGTCCCAGTAGTGGGTGGACATAGTGAAAGTGTGAATGTAGAATTTGAAAACGAATTTGATTTAAATGAATTAACTGCTTTATTAGCTCAAGCACCTGGTGTGGTGGTGCAACAAGATGACGCAGCACAATTTTACCCAATGCCAATATGGGCAAATGATAAAGACGATGTATTTGTAGGCAGATTGCGTAGAGACGAAACGCAAGCAAAGACTTTAAATATGTGGATTGTAAGTGATAACCTTCGTAAAGGTGCGGCTACCAATGCAGTTCAAATTGCAGAATATTTGGTTTCCAAAGGAATTATTTAGAAAAGGATTTCAAATTTTAATAAATAGTAATTTAGAAATTCAATTTTGATTGAACAACTAGGATGTCGAATCGCTATTGACTAAATCAATAAATTCAGCTTCAGTCATTATTTTTATGGAGGCTATTTTTTTAGCCTTCTCTAATTTGCTACCAGCATCTTCTCCAACAATCAAGTAATTTAATTTACTACTCACACCGCTAAGGATATGTCCACCTTTTGCTTCTACCATGGCTTCAGCATCGGATCGTTTGAGTTGCGTTAAAGTGCCAGTAAATAAAAAGTTCAATCCTGTAAGTGAGCCATCCGTTGCTTGATGCGTAGTTTGTTCCACATTCAATCCTAATTGTATAAGCGACTCAATCATGTTCAGCTGATTTGGGTCGTGGAAAAACTGGACAATACTACTTGCTACTTTAATGCCAATATCTTCGAATTCTAATAATTGTTCCTCTGTGATACGTGTTAAGTCAAGTAAGTGATTGATCCTGCTTGCAATTGTTTTAGCTGTTGTTTCTCCAACAAATCGAATGCCTAAAGCATAGATGAGTCGATGCAATGGTTGTTGTTTAGAGACTTCTATAGAGCTTGTTAAATTATCTACGCTCTTTTGTCCAAACCCTTCTAATTGCCCAATTTTTTCAAAGTCGAGTGTGTAAATTCCAGGAATATCTTTTAATAAACCAAGTTCAAAAAACTTTTTAATATTGGCCTCGCCTAAATTTTTAATATCCATGGCGTCCTTACTCACAAAATGTGCAATGCGCTCAACAATTTGTGCACTACAATTGATATTGGTACATCTCCAAACTGCTTCTGTACTTTCTTTTACCAAGGCTGTAGCACAAACAGGACAATGGGTTGGAAACTGAATCTTTTTTTCGTTACCAGTTCTAAGGCTTGCAATGGAATGGACGATCTGAGGTATCACATCGCCTGCGCGTTCTATGATCACCGTGTCTCCTAAAAGCAAATCTTTTTCAATAATATATTCTTCGTTG
>CAZWRD010000272.1:0-2913 GCA_964636105.1 uncultured Bacteroides sp. | reverse complement strand
CATATAGTATTCTCCTTTCGTTTTGTCCACCATATGCCAGATTCCCGTTTGTAATCCCAAACTGTATCGTTATCGTCAATGAAAAGATCACCGTCCGGAAATAATTTTTCAGTAGTCTGACCGGAAGTTGTTATTGCCAACAAAATTCCGGCACCTACCAAAAGTGGAACGAGCAATCCGGAATTCATTTTTCCTTGCTTTTGAAAAACATTTCCATTTTATCCCGGCTTCCGGCGGAGCTTCCAAAAAAATAACCCACAACAGAGGAAAAGACCATCGTAATGACTACGCCTGTCATAGTATCAGCAAAGCGGGTATTGGCAATAGGAACCGTTAAAAATGTGACGGCCAGAATATAAGCGCAGCCAAAAAGCATGAGAAAAGCCGCCAGGAAATAGACAAAACGTTTGGCGAATTTATCGTCCTGACCCAGTGCTGCCTTTTGCATATCACGGGCAGATGCCAAATCTCCGGCAATTACTTTTCCCATTTCAATGCGGAATTGTTCCCTTTCGGCATCAGTGGTGATGAACTTATCGGCAACATTTCCAACCTGCTCAATGATTCCTTTTCCGGAAATCATGTTTTGGAGAATTTCAACAATTTTCGACATAGGGTTTATTTTTTTACAATGATGTCAATCAGATGGTTATAGCGTTCTTCCTGCTTTAAATCCATTAAGTTCATCCGGATTTGAAGGTCGTTGTATTGCTGAATGACCATTGCTGTGGTCACTTTTGTTTTGAGTTCCTGATCTATGGATTCAAACTTTTTGGAATGATCTTCCTGCGTTTTTTCCATATCCGCAATACGGTAATTGGTGGTGAAATACCAACCCACAGCACCGGAGAAAAAAACCACGATTTGTAGGATTAGCCACAGTTTATTCAGCTTATGAAATTTGGAAATCAGTTCGTTTTCGCTCATGGTGAAGGGGTTGGATTTTGGGTTTAGGAGGATTAAAAGGGAAGCCGGAGCCGTACCTGTTTTCGGGGATTGATGTAAAAACTGCCGCTTTTTACCGGGATTTCGAATCGGGTTAATTGGTAAATGACAACTGTTTTTTCAGCAACCGGCGGACTCCAGAATTGAAAAATGCCGGTTCCGGGAATGCTTTCAATGTCTTTTCGGGCAAAATCTTTGCTTACTACCCGGAGCTTTAATCCATTACAGTCCACGAATTTATTGCCATCGAGGAATGAAAGTTGAATGAAAACCGTATCCTGGCCGCCATTGATGGAGGCATCGGAAATGTAAGTAACGCTGGTTCGTGTGGTTGTGCCTGGCGGGAAGTTCTGAGAAAATCCGGTAACTGCAACAATGCAGAAAAATAGAAGAGTGATGAGAAACTTTTTCATTGTTTTGAGTTTAATGAATGAATAATAAAGGCATTAGCTGATCAGGCCATGCGCCTGAAGTTTTGTGATCAGCCCGGCATAGCTTGTTTGCAAGGCATTGTATTTTAGTTTTTGACTATTGAGAAGGGTGAGGGCAGTAGCCAAATCCGTGGCATCTGCCGTGGCTTCCTGGGCTGAAGCAGAAACGGCGGTTTGTCTGGCTGCAATAATCTGATTCCCTGCAATTTTCACCACTTTGCCTGTTGCCAGGCTAAGATCATTATAGGGAAGAAAATCAACAAGGTACGACCACCATTTCAGGATAAAGGATTCTTTCCACTTGAAAAAATACGCCGGAGTATTGGAAGAGCTGTACTCATTTACCTCAACGGCCAGAAAACTCAGTCCACCGTCGAGTGCAAGAATGGCCCCGTTGCCATGACTTTTCGATACACTTCCATACGTCCATAAATCGGTTTTCGTGGCATGGATCATCGCTGATTTTCCCAGTTCGATGAGATCATCCACTTTCGCCAGCATGTAACGAAGTTTGCCGTCCTTCCGGTTGGTGTACAGAAGCACAAAAACCCGGAAATTATTCAGTTCAACAATGGCTCCGTTCAGCGTTTGATTCCAGTAGGTTTGGGCCGTTGTGCTGTAACTTTCGCCGGTCCCCATATCAAGATGTTCAGCAACAACGGTGGCCGTTAAACCCGAGCCGTCTGTGGAACAATCAATGGCGGTTCCGCCACTTTCGTTGGATAGCCTGAAACTGTTGGCATCCACATAAACCACATAGTAAATCACATTGGCAGTCAGGCCCGTGGGCAGTGTGCCGGTAATTCGTACCAACTGATCCTGAACCAATCCGTGAGCCGTTTTTGAAAATGTATCCGTTGATGCAAGGAATGAAATTCCGGTCACAATTTGCCTTCCCCAATTACCATTTCCGCTGGCTGTACCTATGCCACCATTGGTTCTGAGAATGAACGGAGCGACCTTTCCATCGCTGGTAAATGCATCGCTTCGGGCAATCATAAAGTACTCACCACCACCGGCATAAAACATCATGGGTTCACCCGGCATTCCTGCATAAGCATTCCCCGTATAGTTTACCAGACCTAATTTGTAGATGGCTTCGTTCCAGTTATCGTCCCAGGTCAGGCCACCGTCCGAACTTCTTGCAATGACAACTTTTCTGGCTGTATAAATATCATCGGTTGTATTGGCATTGCCATAGCAATAGTAGGTTTGATAAAGGTACGTTCCATCGTCAACCAATGGCCCGTAACAGGCATACACCCAGAAATAATTTCCGTTGCTGTTGAGTGAAACAATCCGTTTTCCGGTTGAATACGTTCCTGTGTAATGGTTTTCAGTGACAGTCATTTCCGCTTCAGAAGTCCAGGTCAAACCGTCATCATCGGAGTACTTGAACCAGATTCCACGGTATCGCTCCCGCGAGGTTCCTAACACAAATCGTTTCACATAAAATACAATCAGTCTGCCGGATTTTGTGTAGCCGCCGGAGGAGTTTGCACTGTCCACTGTGCTGTGATAATCGCAAATACTTATG
>CAZWRD010000271.1:0-2941 GCA_964636105.1 uncultured Bacteroides sp. | reverse complement strand
CGCTCAGTGATATCCAGACAGTACCCGATATATCCAATAAATTGATTTTTACTGTCAAAGCGCGGTTTTCCGATGTTATGCATCCAGCGGTATTGTCCATCGAAGCGACGAAGGCGGCAATCCAGGTTAAATGATTTACGCTGGGAAAATGCCTCGGAATACCCGAGCCTGTTTTTGGGCAGGTCATCGGGGTGCAGGTTTTCCTTCCATCCGTCCCCCAATTCTTGTTTCAGGCTGCGCCCGGTAAAATCCAACCAGGTCTGGTTGAAATAGTTACACATTCCATCCGCTCCAGATGTCCAAACCAAGGCTGGACCCGAATCCGCCAGGGTGCGGAAGTGAGCTTCGCTTTCTTTCAGCGCATCCTCTGCCTGTTTGCGCGCTGTAATATCTATATGCGTGCCCGTCATCCGCAATGGTTTTCCGTTGGTGTCCCATTCAAGGACTCTGCCGCTGTCAAACACCCAGACCCAAGTTCCATTTTTATGCTTCATGCGGATTTCGCATTCGTAGCGGTCTGTTTCCCTTTCAAAATGCCGCTTTAACAATGTGTTGGACTTTTCCAGGTCCTCTGGGTGGCAGAAATTCAGCCAGGTCTGAATGCTGATTGGCTCTAATTCTTCAAGTGTGTATCCAACGATCTCTGCCCAAAGTTGATTGATGATGAGCGCCCCGCTCTGGACATACCAGACCCATAGCCCGGCGCTTGCGCCTTCCAGAACCAGCTCAAGGAAATCTGCTGTCATTTCTGTAAAACCAGATGCGGCAGCGTTGTTGAAGGAAACTGAACGTTTATTTTGGGTTGTGCTGTTCTTTTCCATAGTCTATTAATCCTTGTCTGTATTACAGTATTCGGCACAAAATAAAAGTCAAGGGAAAACAAAAAGGTCTGGCTCAAATGCCAGACCTTTGAAAATGATACATAATAATATAGTGAGAAATTGTTCAGCAGCATAACTTGGGCTGTAAAAATTACAAGAACAGCTTGTGTAAGTGTGCTGCAAAAATTCCCGTTATATAAAATTGTAATCTTCGGTAGTCTGGCAGTCATCTTTGCTGTAAAGCAAAATTAGACCCATAACTTTGCGTCCTCGTTTTTCAACGAGTTTGCCATTTATCGGATTTTTATTATTTTATCGTATTTTTTTCAAAAGGCAAAGATTGCAGTGATTGCCTCAATACAAATCCCGCGAAAGGCACTTGGAAGAAAAGTCTGCAACATTAAAAATCTTCTCGCACTTTGCGATCTTGGTATCCAATGGTCTGGCCGTATCCCCGTTGGCTAAAACAGAAACAGACCCCGAATCTTTTTGACTCGAGGTCTGTTTCTGTTGAAAAATCTACCGGACAGCCACTTCTGTCAGATATTCGATTGTCTTCTCGAACAGCAAAGTCTTTGCGGCTTGACCTGAACCGGTGGTCTGTCCCAGTGCGGCTGCTGTGGCTTGGGCTGCTGCTTTTTCCTCCTCGGTCTTGCCGCTGCCAGAGCCGGGGACTTTGGTCACGCCAGGCACGGGAGTTGGCAGGCTGACGCCATATTGTGCGTAAAATTCATTCAACCCGGCGTTGGTGATTTTCATTTCGGCGATCGCCTGCAACTGCGATTCGGTCAGCGCGGCGGTGATTTGATCCTGCACAGCGGTGAGTTCTTCGCTGGCCGTGGTGTCGTCCCCGCTCAGGCTGATGACTGCCTGCCAAAGCGGAATCAACGCCTTGGCTTGTTCGGGCGTGACGGCGTTGGGTGTGTCCGCCAGTTTGATCGTGCCATACGCCAGTTGACTACGGACGTTTGCCGCGTCACTGTATTCGATGCTCAGGTAGGCAGACGCCAGTGAGGTGGGGGCGGTTTCAACTTCTGCTGTCGGCGCACAAGCGTAAATCAGGCTGACAGTGAGCAGGGTAAAGAGAGCGATGCGAAAGATGCTTTTTTTCATAAGGGTTCCAGGTTTGGTTTTTTTATTTGACCTGCGCTTCGAGCGATGTAATCACTGCATCCATCAGTGCGGTGGAAAGTTTGCTTCCGTTGCCGCCCGTGCTTGAGGTGACGCCTTCGGCGGCTTGTTTGGTGGCGCGTGCTTCAGGTGACATCCCCGCGCCCTGTCCAGGTGTGCCGCTTCCCATTGTGATGCCGTTGGCAGTTGCCCATTCCTGCATATTGGGCTGGGTCAACTTCATGGCGGCGATGGTTTGCAGTTGTTCGGGAGTCATGGCGGCTTCGATCTGGGTCAACAGAGCATTGACTTCAGCTTGGGCGGTTCCGCCCGCTTGCTGGGTACTGCGGAGTGCCTGCCAGAGCGGAAGGAGAGTCTGCGCCTGTTCTGCGCTGACAGCCTTGTCGCCCTGATTCAATTCAAGGGTTCCAAGCGCCAGTTGATTGCGGACGGGCAGCGCGCCGTCATAATCCACGGGCAGGTTTTGGCTGACGTAGACATCGCCACCTGTCGGAGCAGGAGCAGCCGTCCCCGAGCAGGCAGCGAGCAAAAGAGCAAAGAGAAAAACGAGGGGGAGAAAAATCTTTTTCATGGTTATATCCTTTTGTTTGATTATTTTTTGTAGTGTGTAGGAAGGGCGGGGTATCCCGCCCCTACATCATTTATTCGCGCCGCAGCGCCTCGATCGGGTCGAGTTTGGCGGCTTGCGTGGCTGGGTAGTAGCCGAAGAAAATTCCGACGATGGTTGCGGCGCCGAACGCCAGCGGAATGGACATGGGGACGATTTCGGTGCGCATGGTTCCAAACGTGCCAAAGAGATACGAGCCGCCGATGCCGAGGATGACTCCTACCAAGCCGCCGGCGAGGCTGAGGATGACCGCTTCGATCAGGAATTGCATGAGGACGGTGGATGCGCGTGCGCCGAGTGCCTGCCGCAGACCGATCTCACGGGTGCGTTCGGTGACGCTGACCAGCATGATGTTCATGATGCCGATGCCGCCGACGAGCAG
>CAZWRD010000270.1:1332-2971 GCA_964636105.1 uncultured Bacteroides sp. | reverse complement strand
ACCCTTAATATTCAAACTGCATTATTAACGTAAACACAGCAATAAAGTTACAAAAGTATGAACTGAAGCACCCCGAAAGTCCGGTATTTCTGCCACATTCCTTAAGTCCGGACTTTGAAACAAACATCCTCACATCTCCAAATCCTCACATCTCCAAATCCTCATATCCTCAAATCCGCACATCTGCCCATCCTCATATTTTAAATATCCTTAATAATATTTAAAAAATCTTCCAATTTATATGCCCCATCCACAGTCCGTCTTTCGTAAACCATAAAATAACGATAACTATTTCCTGCTTTACCTGCCCATAGACCGCCAAGTCGTATTTTTGGTTCTGCGTCCAAATGGTCGCCTTTTGTTTCTAACAACAATGTCTTACCACTTTTTGACTGAATTATAAAGTCAGGATAATGATTAACAAAACCATTAATTCTAAAACCTTTACGTTCAATATTTCTTGTCCAGAAGGCAATATTCGTCATGTTACCAATTTCATTGATTACACGCTCTTCAAATCCGTTCATATTGCCTTCTTTCTCATAAAGCGACTTTGTAATGTCCTTTGCGGTATCTCCTGGTGATATAGTTTTAGGTAATTGAAAAGCTGGCTTAATAAACACTTTATCGGTGTCTAAAAAGTCTTTAAATTTCTTTTCGGCAAATAAGTCTGAAAGTGATTTTATCTTCTGTTTAATCTTGTCGGTATATGTATATTCATTATTTGCAAAGTCGTTAAATTGCTCGTCTTTAAAATCTTCAAGTATCCGGTTGATGTATTTTTCAATTTCCTTGTCAGGAATTGGATACATATTGCCGATTATATCCATAATCCTTTTTGTAAAGTTTTTTACCCTGCTTTCTTTTCTGGCAGGGTTAAGTATGTAAGCCATTACGCTCTCCTTTACCGAACCGTCGAGCCTTACAAATGTTGGGGTATGCTCTTTCTTCGTTTCATCCAGATCTACTTTGTAAAGTTCTGATGTAATGCTGTCAAATGCAATATTCGTATCAGCTTTGCTGAGGGCAAAACCTTCTAAAAGATTTTCCTTTTCTAAAGGCAATTCTTCTTCTGTCTGTCCAAACAAATCATTCGCCGGAACTTTCAGGTAAAACTGCGGCAGGTTAATTTTCTCTGCTTGTTCCTTGAATATATCTTTAATATTGTAGGTTTTCACAAGTTGTTTAATTTCATTAGGTAAAGCAGTTGTATTGCTTGCTTCCATTTCAGAGACAGTCTTTTCAAATGCTTCATTTTGTTGGATTGCAGTTTTTTCAATTTCTGAAATAGTTACACCTGGCAATTCCGATTCCGAAGAAACTGATATCCTTGTAGTGTCAATATCAGAAGTTATATCTTCAGTCGTTTCTTCAGTTGCCGTAAAAATAGTAAGTTGTTCTAATGGGTCTTGCTTTGGGGTTTGTGGCTGCACCGAAGAATCGGCAATTTTATAATCTCTTTCGCTGAAACCTGCTTTGTTTAAGCCCTTTACAATGTTCTGCAGCGTATCCATAAACTTTGCGGAAGCAGTTAAAACATAACTGAGATTTAGAAGCGGAAAGTTATGCTTCATCACATAGGGTTGGCGTAAAACCCTACCCAATATTTGTTCAACATCCACAGCCGAACTCTTATCGG
>CAZWRD010000270.1:0-1232 GCA_964636105.1 uncultured Bacteroides sp. | reverse complement strand
TGGCGTAAAACCCTACCCAATATTTGTTCAACATCCACAGCCGAACTCTTATCGGCCAATGAAGCAAGAATATATGCAAACGGGCAATCCCAGCCTTCTTTTAATGCATTAATGGTGATGATGTATCGAACTTCGCATTCTTTGCTCATCAAATCAATGCCTTTAATCTCGTTGATACTGGCAGTCTTGATTTTAATTTGCTCAACCGGAATTTTTAACTCAATAAGCTTTTCTTTAAGCTTTTGTACGTTCGACTTTTCTTCTTCCTCGTTTTGAAAATTCCTTCCGTATTTTGGCTGTGCCTGAAACAATACGATCGGGCGAATGTATCTTCCGCCTTTCTTTTCCTCTTCAACAGCCTGTAATTCGAGGCGTTTTTGCAATTGCAAACTTGAATTGATTACTTCTGTTTTATCCTGATGGTTATAAACAATCACCGGAAGTTTAACCATGTTTTCGCGCTTCAGCTCCAATGCATCAATAAAACTGATAATGTTACTGTTGTTCCTCGGTGTTGCTGTAAGGTCGAGAATGAAACACGGATTAAATTCCTTTAGCATTTCAACACTCAAATCAGTTTCGGCATTGTGGCTTTCGTCAACCACAACCAACGGATTTAAGAATTGCATCACTTTCATCAGCGAAATTTCTTCGTCTTTGCCTAAAAGCGTTTCAAAGGATTGTAACGAACCGTTTTGCTCAAAAACTTTTCGCCCTTCTTTATTTGCCGTGCGTATACTATCGAAACTAAGAACAAAAATATTCAGTTGTTCTTTTACCGAAGTGGCATTAAATCCGCTCCCTTGCAGCAAAGCCGACTTATCAAAAACTTCTACTTTGTTGCCAAAGTGCGAGTTGATTTTCTGGCGATAAGGATGTGAAGTATCTTTAAGATTTTTAATGGTTTGGTCTAAAATGGTAATAGAAGGCACAAGCCATACAACCGCTTTAGGCCGGTCATAATCAAATGCATCAAAAATAGTTTTAATGGCATTGCAGGCTATGAATGTTTTACCCCCTGCGGTTGGCACTTTTACGCAAATATGCGGTACCCGTGGTACATTGTTTTTGTAGGGTTCAATAGCCGTTCCTGAATATGGATAAATAGGTGTTTTGGGGTGCTTCACCCAAAAATTATAAAATGCTTCTTTCACATTTTTGGTATCCTGCACATACTCCAAAAACAATGTAAGATCGCTAATGACTTGTTGCTGATAGGGTTTTAATTCCAT
>CAZWRD010000269.1:0-2971 GCA_964636105.1 uncultured Bacteroides sp. | reverse complement strand
ACCACATCCTCTTTCGCATATTATATCAAGGTATTTTCGGTTTATAAATCTTATTCGACAGATATAAATTCCGACTTAATTTGTCTAAGAGAAGTTATTTCTGTTGTTTTCCTAAACTTAAATTTTCCAACCCACTGTTTTATTGTTTCATAATATTCATCGATATCTTTAGTTCTCATTTTAATTAATAATTCATAATCTCCAGTGCAGATATCTATACTTTCCACTCTAGAGTCTTTTGCTATCTCTTTAGCCACGATTTCCGGATTAGAATAGTCTTTTTCCGCTATATTAATAAAAATATATGCACAAAAACCTTCATCTATTTTTTTATAATTAAAAACAGCCTTGTAAGATTTTATCGCACCCTCTTGTTCCAGTTTCTTGATATTATAATGTATTGTAGTCGACGGCTCTTTTAATTTTTTTGCTATCACGGATATCTGAGGAGTACAATTTCCCTCCTTGAACAAATTAATTAGTTTTGGTCTTATGTCTTTCATAATTCGTATAATATTCAACTATTTATAAACATTTCGTTTGATATTCGTATATTATTCAACAATATATATAATGGCGGTTGTTTTAGTTATATCAGAACTGAACGAAGTGAAAAAAATCTAGTAAAAAATGGTGATGAAAATAAAACAAATAAAACAAGAAAATGACAATAGAAAAAATAAAGAAAATAAAGTCATGCAAGCACATAGACTTGACAAGAGTAGCTTTAGAAGTAGAGATTGTGTCAAACTTAATTTTAAATCTAGCCCAGTCAATGCAGTCTAGCTACCACGTGCACAAGGTGCCTGTAGATGGAGTTCCATACCTTGTTGCAGATGCCAAATTCATTAATAGACACACTAATCAGTCTGGAAGAGGAAATATGAGATACTTGTTTGACTTGCAAACTAAAGCATGGAATGGACTAGCGCAAGAAGTGGATAACGGAAGCTATAGGAGAGTTACATGATGAAAAATAAAATATTTCAAGCTTTCATATATATTCATGATTGGGGAGGGGATGAAGACACAATTCTCAAAAGAATATATTCTTCCGATAGTTTGGATAGGGTACAAAAGGCAGTAGATTTGGATGTAAGAAATCATTCTTCTGGCGACTGGATTTATAGTATAGATACAACAATAGCAGAAGCTCTCTTTGTTGAAGTTGAGCCCGGCCTAAGTAAACTTGTATTCGGAACAGTCGCAAGAAGTAGTCTTCAGGGTGGAAAATATTCTTGGCAAATTTTAGATGAGGCTCAATTAACTAGCGAAAGCAGGAGGCAAATAACATGAGTTACTTATGTTTCTTAGCACAAGCCTCTGTTTTGAGTCAGGCATTCGATATGGCCTTTCCAAAATTAGCAGAACGATATAATTTACATACGGAAGATCCCTCGACTAAAAATCATGTTTTAGATATGATAAGAGATCAATTGTGGGATAGACAAAGAGAACTTCGTGGAGGAGGCATTATTGGAATATCTACAGATTTTGATACTTCTTTAATACGTAAACTTGCAAAAGAAATTCCAGAAATGTATGAAAGAATATTAAATGACGAAAGAGGGGGACAAATAACATGATTATAATTTTGTTTATTTTACTAAGTTTCTTCTTATTAATTGGATATTACCAACCCAGCTTTGCTAGAACATGTACTCCTTGGCCAAATCCAGATAAAACAGCAAGAGACCCGTCAGAAATAAGTGGTTCAATTGGAAAACTATCTCTAGGAGAATTGGAACTAATGGCAAAAGAAGAGCCAACTAGCACCAAACTTAGAGAAGCCCTAGACGCAGTTGATAAAATTAGAAAGTTCTACGGAATAAAGAATGATTAGTATAATTGAGCTCAAAAAAGGGTAATTATTATTTTTAATTAAATTTTTATACCCGGGTTTATATAAAAATATAGAAGAGATGGAAAAAATTTATTTAAGAATCTGGAAACTCGCAAAGCAGTATTATAAAAAAGGTAGGCCAATGGATATTAAACACATTTCTTGGATGATGAAAGAAGCAGATCGTATTTGCAAGAAAGAACATATAAATAATTCCATCCTTATTCCACTAGTTATACTCCACGATATAGGTTATGGAGTTTCTGATAAAATATATTTTGATAAGACTAAAAAAGAAGCGCATATGAAAGCGGGAGCGAAATTGGCTAAGAAAATACTAAAAGTTGTAAAATATAAACAAGAAAAAATAAATGAGATTTGTAAACTTATACGAATTCACGATTATTGGATTTATGAGAAATATTATTTATATAAAAAGAATAAAATTCTATGGATTTTCAATGATTTAGATTTTATATGGTTAGTTCATCCAGAAGGGTTTAGACAGGTGAGAAAGATATTGGGTAAAAGTAAAGACGATATGGTTAGTTATATTCAAAAGGATATTAGGCATAAAAAACTCGGGTTTTCTTGCAAACAGACCAAAAAATTATATCAAGAATATTTGAATCATTTAGTGAAAAGATAATGTTCTAAACGTAAGGTTACGCCAAATTCTTGTCCGACTTCTGCCAATCCTATTTCCCAGTTCGTATCCTCGTCCATTATGTCTTCTTCGGGCATTCCCTTTGGAGTTAAACATAAAACGAGTGGACTCATAGTAGACCATCTTAAATCTCCCATTTCAAATGGTTTTGAATATCCATTGTAAATATTTATAGATAAGTATTCTGCGACTCGCCGCTCTAATTGTCTCAATTGTTCTGTTTCTATCATGCTTCATTTACCATTTTTCTGTTTATAAATCTTATTTTAAGGTCAATAACATTTAAATAACTATAAAACAAATACTAAATATGCCAAAATCAAAAGAAATGAGTGTTGAAGAAAAGATTAATATCATAAAAACATTCGCAGAAGAAATTGTTTCTGAAGAAGAATTAAAAGAATTGTTTAATTCTGGTAAAAAAATAGTTGCTTACGATGGATTCGAACCATCCGGGCAGA
>CAZWRD010000268.1:0-2972 GCA_964636105.1 uncultured Bacteroides sp. | reverse complement strand
GCCCGCGCGAAGGCTCCCAATGCGGTGGTGCTGGCTTTCAATCATTTTTTGAATGACCCCATCTTCGACAAACTTATCAAAGCGCTTGTCGAAAAAACTGAAATCGTTTCAACCGAAGCATAAAGCAAGATGTAATAAAATAACCGTCCCTCGTTGTTGGTGGCGGAAGCCCTAAACTCAAACTCCTGTCGGAGGGTTTGATTGTGGCTTTCCGTCTCATGCGGGGAGAACAACCAACAGGTGATGAATATGTCCATTCTTTCCAAAGACCGAATTTCCCTCCAATCAAACGCTACAGACAAAGCGGATGCCATCCGCAAGGCTGGAGAGTTGCTGGTAATTTCTGGCTGCGTTCTGCCGGAATATGTTAACGGAATGTTGACCCGTGAACAGTCCATGTCCACTAGTTTGGGGAACGGGGTTGCCATTCCGCATGGAATTTTTGAAAACCGCGAACACATCCTGAAGACGGGTATTTCCGTCCTGCAATTGAAGGATGGCGTGGAATGGGACGAAGGCGAAAAGGTGTTCATGGTCATCGGCATTGCCGCCTCATCGGATGAACATGTCGGAGTGTTGTCCAATCTGGCGGATGTGATCGACAATGAAGAGAACCTCGCTGAATTACTGAAAACAACCGACCCGGATGTTGTTGTGAAATATCTGGGCGAAAAACAATCTTCCTGAAATTTGCCCTCTTCGCGTGGACTTAATTTCTCCATGCAGAATTGACAGAGTTTGCCATGAAACAAATTGAACTTGTTATCCAAAATAAAACTGGCTTGCACGCACGCCCCGCCAAGGTGCTGGTCAATCTGGCAAAACAATTCAAATCGGATATCAGCCTCCAATGCGGAGCCAAGCGGGTAAATGCCAAATCCATGGTTTCGGTGTTGACGCTGGGTGCTGTGTGTGGCAGTGAAATCACTGTACAGGTAAACGGCGTGGACGAGGAAAAGGCAATCGTCGAGCTTGAATCCGCCATACGCGCGGGGCTTGGGGATGACGATTCTCATGTCGAAGCATCCGCCCCTGTCAAAGTTGAGATGCCTGTTGAAATTCAACAGGCGGATGACCCTGGTGTTATCAAAGGCGTGGGCGCTGCGGCTGGGATTGCAGTTGGTCCCATTTTCCATTTCAAACAAACTGATTTTGACCTTGAAAATATCGAACAACTTCCAGCCGAAAATCTAATCGGTTTGGACGAAGCCTTGACCCGCGCCAGGATCCAATTGACTGAACTTCATCAGCAAATGACCGATAAAAAACTGGGCGCGGAAGCTGCCATTTTTGAGGCGCACAGGGAACTGCTCGACGACTCTGAGTTAACCGAATCTGTTCAAGTGCGTGTGGCGGCTGGAGAAAGTCCTGCTAAAGCATGGAAGGACACCATTGATGAACGTGCTGCCGCCATTGGTGCGCTCAATGACCCTCTACTTGCAGCGCGCGCCGATGACCTGCGTGATGTGGGCAAGCGCGTCTTGCGCCTGATGCTGGGACTGAGCGAAAAAGGCTTCATGCCAAAGACTCCAGTTGTTATTGTTGCGCGTGAGTTATCGCCTTCGGATACGGCTTCCTTTGACCCAGAGCGCGTTCTCGGCTTTGGCATCGTCGAAGGCGGACCGACCTCGCACATTGCCATCCTTGCGCGCGCGCTTGGCATTCCCGCCATCGTCGGTGTGGATGAGTCCATGCTGGCGCTTGAAGAAAAGACCCCTGTGATTTTGAACGGCAACGATGGCACGTTGACCGTCAACCCTGCGGCGGATGTTTTGGAACGCGCGAAGATCACTCAACGCCGCTGGCTGGAATACCGCCGCTTCGCTCAGGAGCAGTCGGCTTTGCCTGCGGTTTCGCTTGATGGTCAGCGGGTGGATGTGACAGCCAATGCGGGTTCGGTCGCAGATGCCGCCGAAGCCCTGCACATGGGCGCGGATGGAATTGGTCTGCTTCGCACGGAGTTTCTCTTCCTCGAACGCACCACAGCGCCGACCGAAGATGAACAGTTTGCCGTCTACAACGCTGTTGCTGAGACGATGAAGACTTTGCCTGTCATCGTCCGTACGTTGGACATTGGCGGCGACAAGCCTGTGGCTTACATTCAAATGAAGCCAGAATTGAATCCCTTCCTTGGGGAACGCGGCATTCGTTTATGCCTCAATCGCCCAGAACTTTTCCGCGAACAATTGCGCGCCATTTTACGCGCCGCACCTGCTGGAAATTTGAAGATCATGTTCCCGATGGTCAGTGACATTGCCGAACTGCGACAGGCACGCGCCTTGATCGAAGAACTGCGCGCCGAATTAGGTACGCCTCTCGTGCAGATCGGCATCATGATCGAAGTTCCATCCGCCGCGCTGATGGCTGATGTTTTTGCTCCCGAAATTGACTTCTTCTCCATCGGCACCAATGATTTGACTCAATACACCCTCGCCATGGACCGCGGCAACTCCGCGCTGGCATCCAAACATGATGGACTTCACCCCGCTGTTTTGCGGCTGATTGCCCATACGATTGAATCTGCTCACAAGCATGGCAAACGTGCCGACATCTGCGGCGAACTCGGCTCCGACTCTGCCGCCGTCCCGATTTTGCTCGGTCTCGGCATGGACGAATTGAGCGTCAGCATTCCCTCCGTGCCGACGGTGAAGGCTCAGGTACGCGCGCTAAAAATTGCCGACTGGCAGCCAATTGCCCGCGAAGCCCTGAATTGTTCAACTGCACAGGAAGTGCGCGAGCTGGTCAAAAAACAACTCACTTAACATAATATCATTCTGAGCGATAGCGAAGAATCTCTACAATTGTCTCAGAGACCCTTCGCTTCGCTCAGGGAATCATAGTTAATAGTTACCCCAAAAAGGAAAATCTCATGGGCGAAAAATATCAAGCCTATCGTAAATTGAATTACAGTCTGCCCGAAAAAAGTTGGGCATGGAATCTCTACGGCGCTGGACTCGAAAACATGGGGCACG
>CAZWRD010000267.1:0-2976 GCA_964636105.1 uncultured Bacteroides sp. | reverse complement strand
AAGGCAGATTGTGAAGTCAGAGCGGTTTAAACCTCAGGTTAGTCGGCGTGCTAATGTTTTGGCCCCCTAAATAGTCGGAAGAAAGTATAGATAGAAATCTATACATTTATATCATGGAAAAAAGAACATTTAGTAGAGAAGAGAAGCTAAGAATTATCAGAGAAGCTTCAGAATTAGGCTTACAAGCCACACTTGACAAGTACGGTATTTACCGGGCTTCGTACTATTCATGGAAGAAAAAGTTTGAGGAACTGGGCGATGAAGTCTTTTGGTATGGAATGAGCTCCGCTCACCTTAAGCGCATTCGAGAGCTTGAAAAAGAAAACAATTTATTAAAGCAACTTCTTGCAGAAAAGGAACTTGAAGGAAAACTACAAGCCGAATTATTAAAAAAAAAGTATGCAATGGAGAAAAAAAGGAAATCGTAAACCAATTCATTTTTAGAGGGATGAAACGAGAAGTTGCCTTACAGGTTTCTGGCTTAAGCAAACACCAGTATTATTATCGTCCCCGAATCGGACGTGTGGGCCGAAAGAAAACGACTACAACGTTTCGTGTAGTTGGGCAAGCAATAGAGGAAGTTGCAAACAGTGAGGTAGTTGCTTATATGCAAGAAATTAAAAGTGATCCGGATACTGATTATGGGTATCATAAAATGACCTGGGCATTAAAATTTGCCGGCTTCATTATAAACCATAAAAAGGTGGAACGATTGATGGGTGAAAACCATTTACTTCAGGAAAAAAAGAACAAACCGTTAAGGAATTTTGTCCAATATCGCCAAGTAAACCCACAGGGGCCGCTTCAACACCTGGAGATGGATATTAAGTTCGTATGGGTAGAGGAATATCGCCGCCATGCATTCATACTGAGCGTAATAGATACTTTTACCCGGGTTATTTTGGGTTGGCAGGTAGCATACCAGATAAAGCAAGATTTGGTGAAATTAATATGGGAGCGAATCATCGAAAATCATCTTCAGCCCAACGATTGTCTTAGTAAAAAAATATCCATCGAAATCAGAAATGATAATGATAGCCGCTTCATAGCCAAGTCGGTTCAGAATTTTTTTCAACAGAATCACTTAAATCAAGTTTTTACCCACCCATACACACCACAGGAAAATGGTCATATCGAAAGCTTTCATGCCATATTAAGCAAAAAGTTAGAACGTTACAACTTCTGGTCATTATCAGAATTAGAAACAACACTGACGCTTTTCTATGAAAAATATAACAATCATCGTTTGCACAGTGCCACAGCATATTTGCCACCAATGAAGTTTTGGGAATTATGGAATGCTGATCTCATAACCGAAAAAACAAATGTAAAATCAAAAAGGAAAACCTTCAAATTAAAGATCCCTCCCCAACAACTATTGGGAGATTTGAGCTTGAGGGAAGTTCCTTGCATTCAACAGGTAACCCTCGAAGGGTTGCCTGTTGAAAAGGATCGGAGGCTGATGACCCCCGATCCCACAACTATCGGTCGAAAATCGCCGTCGGTTGTTCCTTGCGAGGACAATAGTAATGAGAATAGTTTATGTTTGCATTAATTTACTATACGATTTTCCGATTAATAGGGGGCCAAACCAATCCCTTCCATGAATTCATTAAATTTTTCATTAACGTCATCAATGTAATCCCGTCCCATGTTCGAGATTTTTTTACGGGTATCAGATCCTTTGGCAGGTGCTACCAAAACTCCGATTAATGCTCCGGCAAACATGCCAGCAACAACTCCTAACAAAACTTTTCCTGTACTCATAATGCTTTTTTATTTAAGATTAAAGTTAAATTCGTTTTCCTCTGATTAGCCTGAATAGTATAGCAATAATGGCAATAACAATTAGTATGTGTATAAGACCACCAAGGTTAAATACTAAAAATCCTAATGCCCATAATATAACCAGTACTATTCCTATTATATATAATAAGTTATCCATAATGTTTGTTTAATGAAATGATAATCCAATGGTTGACATCCCTGATGACAAATCAAGAAATGCCCCAATTTTACTGTTGAAATGATATTCTGTTCCAAAATGTGCATTCAGATAAAGGGAACTACCATGCTCGAAAATATCCTGATCTCCCTGGTAGTTATTGTCCCAGTACGTGTGAATAATCCGAAGCCCTAAAGAACCTCCTATGTAGAAATCCCAGGGTGAACCCGCCTGAAGAAGTTCATCCAGATAAAATGATCCTTTCAGACCTATGGGTATTGCAGTTTCGTGGTAATAATACCGGTCGTTATTGTATTTGTAACCAGTTCGGTATGAATATATACTTATGAATGGAGCCAGCGTAAAGTTTTCGGATACTGAAAACTCATAATCGGCATGCAGAACCGGCACTGAATGGCCAACATAATTGTAATAGCCTAATCCGATTCCAAGGTTAAAGGTTTTGCCAAAGCCTTGCGAAAATACATGATTTAAATTACAAAAAATGATAGCAATTGTAATTACAAGTAACCTGATCGTGAATGTTAGATGTTTCATGGTTTATTTTATTAATATTTTAGATCATGTCTTTCTTCAGAATCAGAAAGACGATTTGAAATTAGTATATCCTGTAACCAATTGTAAATTGATACCATACATTCTTGTATCTCGGTGTTTCAGAAGACCCATCACCATTATTCTTTAATGCATCCCAACCAACCCTGGCGCTAAGAACAAGGTGTTCAAAATTTATATCTGCTCCGCCTGTAAAGCATAAGGTGTTTTTGCGAATATTATCATTCTCAAACTCCTCTTCCTGTTCAATACTGGTAGTTGCATTTTCAAATATGTCCTTTTGTTTTATTAAATAGGAATATTGAGGACCGAAAAGTAATGTAAATGAAGGTGATGGCTTTAAGCTAAATAATAACGGAATATCAATATAATCTGTAGTTCTGGTGAAGTCATACTTACCGCCTAAAATAATACCTGTTGCTTTAAATCCTTTTTGTGAGAATAAAACTTCGGGT
>CAZWRD010000266.1:0-3013 GCA_964636105.1 uncultured Bacteroides sp. | reverse complement strand
TCATTGTTTTTGTAATATCCATTTATTTAATTGTAAAAGACTATACGAAACGACCTGAAAAATAAAAATCAGCCACTGGTAATGATGGCTTCGTGTGGTCGTTTTTAGCGGCCTAATATAAAGCTATGTTGCAGGTTAATGAAAAATAACTGCTATGGGGGTGGATATACACTTGTTGCGTGTCATGCTTCAGATAAAGCCTTACGAAATCATTATAATGTAAGCTATTATTTATTCCAGGTTTATTTACTTCGCTTGCTAACGAAAAAGGAGTACATTTGATACGAAA
Source organism: uncultured Bacteroides sp. (assembly GCA_964636105.1). Lineage (GTDB taxonomy): Bacteria > Bacteroidota > Bacteroidia > Bacteroidales > JACABE01 > JACABE01. The sequence continues at coordinate 2,724 of CAZWRD010000266.1, read as the reverse complement.
AAATTGTACTGATAATCAGCGTCTTACCTTGCATCGGCGAGAATCGTACTGAAATTGTGTTAAGCAATTGCTTGTTAAAAGGATGAATGAGTTTATCGAAAAAAATACTAACAATGAAGAAAGAAACCACTCAAATACACTATTATTTATTGTGCATGTTTTTATCTTTTTTCACTATCTCAAACCAGGCACAGGATCTGAAAAAAGAAATTAAATACGCTGATCACAAATTTATTCCATTGTATAATTTTAAGAAGGCTTCTAATACAACTATCTTTCAAGGAAATAAAAAGAAAGAAAATTACTTCGAAGGTTGGTATTTTAAAATGGTTGCCAATGATGGATCATCCATACTTAGTATAATTCCGGGAATATCACTTTCAGCTGATGGCAAGGAACAACATGCCTTTATTCAAATAATCAATGGTATTACTGCTCAAACCAGTTACTACTCATACCCCATCGAAGAATTTTCATTTTCAAAAAAAGAGTTTGCCATAAAAATAGCAGATAGTTATTTCTCAAAAGATAGTATTGTTATTGATGTAAAGGACGGTAATTCAATGGTTTCTGGTAAAATAACAATGACCAACCGGGTTGAGTATACATCTGACAGGTTTATAAATACGGGAATAATGGGGCCTTATCGCTTCGTCCCATTTATGGAGTGCTATCATGGAGTAGTTAGTTTGACGCATAGTTTAAGTGGTAAACTTATTATCAATAATGAGGTTCATGAATTTAATGGTGGCAGAGGATACATTGAAAAAGATTGGGGATCGAGCATGCCTTCAGCCTGGATTTGGATGCAAAGCAATAATTTCGACGACAAAAACAGTTCCTTCATGCTCTCAATTGCTGATATACCCTGGTTGGGAAAATCATTCACCGGATTTTTAGGATTCTTTTATCATGATAACAAAATACATCACTTTTCTACCTATCGCTCAACAAAACTGCAACTTGAAAATACCGGACCCAACCAATTAAAGATAAGAATCGAGAATAGAAAAAACATATTTATTATTGATGCAAGATCAAATAACACCGGCATTCTTAAAGCTCCGGTTGAGGGTGCAATGGATAGGAGAATTCCTGAAAGTATTGATGCAATACTAAAGATATCTATGATGGATAAAAAGGGAACCTTGATTTTTATGGACAGCACAAATATTGCTGGTTTGGAAATGGTTGGCGACTACCATAAATTACAGGAGTTATTAAAATAGCTAAGCCTGTAAAAGTGTATAAAACATTGGACGGTTAATTGCTATAAAGCACACAAGCTGTATTAGAAGCTATTTTTACGTGATTGCGAAGTGCTTTGTAATGCCAAACATTTTATACGCTCAAGCCTTAACTTTGATTCCACAGATAAAACCTTCAGGAATTATTTTAAAGAGAGCTAATAATTTTTCGAGCTTTGTTTACTTCCCTTGCTAACGAAATTGCAGTAGATTTGATCAACAGATAAGGATTTTGATAATCGCGGCCTTGCCTGACGATTGTCAGAATTTTATAAAACCAACACCCGATGACCGAGAAGGAAGAAAAATGGATAATGAAAGGCTATGAAACTTTTGCGTTATTTGGAGAGAATGGATTAAAAGTTGAGCAACTTGCAAAAAGCGTAGGCATAAGCAAATCCTCTTTTTACCATCACTTTGCTGACTTAGATGTTTTTGTAGAAAAACTATTTTTACATCATCTGGAAAAATCAAAGGTAATCGCTGAAAAGGAAAAACTTGCGAAAACCATTAATCCTGAATTGATAAACATATTGATTGAACATAAAACTGACTTATTATTCAATAGACAATTAAGGATTAACGCTGACAAACAAAACTATAAAAACACCTTGCTGATTTCGAATACTATAATTGGAAAAGACTTCATTAATTTATGGTTAACAGATACAAAAATAAGTTTAGCAGTTGCTCAAGCGGAAGGGCTATTTGAATTGGCGTTAGAGAATTTTTTTCTGCAAATTAATCCTGAAAACATCGAAAAAATTTGGTTAGAAAGCTATTTTGAGAATTTAAAACGAATTACCCAATCGTTTGGGAAGCCATTGTACGGTAGCGACTAAAATGAAAAGGGAACGAAGACTAAATTTGCCAAAAGTTTAAAAACCATGAGTAATAAAAATGTTTTCAAAACCCTTTTAGTCATTCAGACACTTGGACTATTAGCTTACACTTTCATCGCATTTCAAACAGAAGGTGCTAGCCTTTTCAGTGTAGCCCTAAACAACATTAAATCGTTGACTTGGTCTGGTCAATTTAATCTTGACTTTCTCTGCTATCTGACAATCTCAGGAATTTGGATCATGTGGAGAAACAAATTCAGCGTGATATCAATCCTGGTTGGAACAGTTGCTATGATTTTAGGAATTGTATTTTTTGCACCTTACTTATTATGGTTAATGAGCAAGGAAAAAGGAGACTTAAAACGTGTATTGCTAGGTAACAGATAAAAATAACACAGCGAATAAACACTATAGCAAATGCGGTTTTTTGAGCTGCGATCAATAGACCACTTTGATATTCGCTTCGCTCATGAGATCGCTGTGTTATTCGCTTCGCTCATGAGATCGCTGTGTTATTCGCTTCGCTCATGAGATCGCTTCGCTAAGTTCGCTAAGTTCGCTAAGTTCGCGAAATTGCATGTTCGTTGAAACATTTGAAATCTTTATTTACATTTACCCGATAACTATCAGGACCG
>CAZWRD010000265.1:0-3015 GCA_964636105.1 uncultured Bacteroides sp. | reverse complement strand
ACGGGATTTCTAAAAATTGCTTTTTCATCGTTAAACTTCAATTTTAAAGTCTTCATTTACACTACTAAACTTCGGTATTAATACAAAACCGCTAATAAGATGAATAAAATAAAAACTTGAAGCAGGTTTGGTAAATGCAGACAGACTAACGAAATAAAAATAAAAACGTAGCGAATTATTTTTATATTCGTGTTAGCAAGTCGGTATAAAATCTTGTTCGCCTCGAAAAATCTAATTTTTAGATCCCCTCTTTATTCAAAACATGAGCTATATTGCTTTAAAATAAAAATTAATAATGCAGAAAAAATTATTTCACTAATTTTGCTAAAAAAATACTATGGGTATCAAATTAAATCTTGAAAACATCAAATCTCAAATACCTATTGATGTTCAATTGGTTGCTGTTTCAAAAACCAAGCCTATTGAAGCAATTCGTGAAGCATACGATGAAGGACAAAGGATATTTGGTGAAAACAAAGCCCAGGAAATGGCTGATAAATATGATTTTTTACCAAAAGATATTCAATGGCATTTTATCGGACATTTGCAAACCAATAAAGTGAAATATATTGCTCCATTTGTAAGTTTGATTCACAGTGTTGATAGTTTTAAGTTGCTGGCATTTATTAATAAGGAAGCTGAAAGGAATAATCGTGTAATTGATTGTTTGTTGCAATTTTATATAGCCACCGAAGAAAGCAAATTTGGTTTTGATTTAGAGGAAGCTGAAACGATGTTGGATTCTTCAGAATATAATTCATTGAAGAATATCCATTTAACCGGTGTAATGGGAATGGCAACTTATACTGATAATTTTGATTTGATAAAATCTGAATTTAAGCAACTTAAAACTTATTTTGATATATTGAAACAAAAGTATTTTAAAAATGATTCTCAATTTAAAGAAATTTCAATGGGGATGTCGGGCGATTATCTTTTAGCAATTGATGAAGGAAGTACATTAATAAGAGTAGGAAGTTCAATATTTGGCGAACGAACTTATAAAAAGTAAAAATGACAATTTTAAATATTATTTATCAAATTTTAATGGTTTTAGGCTCTTTGGGTTTATTCCTTTTTGGAATGAAATTGATGAGCGAATCATTACAAAAAGTGGCAGGTGGCAAAATAAATACTATTATTTCGGCCATGACTTCCAATCGTTTTAAGGCAGTTTTTAGTGGATTTGCGGTAACTGCTCTTATTCAGGCTTCTTCTGCTACTACAGTAATGTTGGTGAGTTTTGTAAATGCTGGTTTAATTACTTTAACCGATTCTATAGCTGTTACTATGGGGGCTAATATCGGAACAACCATTAAAATATGGTTGATAACGCTTTTGGGTTTAAAATTCAGTATTAGTCAAATACTTTTACCAATAATTGGTTTGTCATTACCATTTATTTTTTCAAAAAGCAGTATAAAACGATCATGGGGCGAATTTTTTCTGGGTTTTGCATTGTTGTTTTTAGGTATCGATTTTATGATACAACTCCTCCCTGATTTTCAGAGTAATGAAACATTAATTGCATTTATCAATAGCCTGAATGGCAAAGCATATTTGTCTGTTATTTTATTTGTTGTTTTTGGGTTGATAATCACAATGATAATACAATCTTCAAGTGCAACAATAACACTAACATTAATATTGTCGGCAAATGGAGTGGTTTCATACGAAATGGCTGCTGCTATGGTGCTTGGCGAAAATATTGGTACTACCATTACCGCAAATTTTGCTGCCATTATTGCGAATACATCCGCAAAAAAATCGGCTTTTGCTCATACTTTGTTTAATGTATTTGGGGTAATATTGGCTTTGGTGTTGTTTTATCCTTTTATAAACTTTATTGATTTAATTGTAAAATCGATTTGGAGCGAATCTCCTTATGCCAACATTCGTTTTATTCCGGTAGCACTTTGTTTTGTGCATACGCTATTTAATTTGATTAATACATTAATTTGGATAAATTTTATTCCTTTAATGGTAAAAATTCTCAATTTTTTAATTGCTGAAAACAAAAAGAAAGAAAAATTTAAACTAAAAAATATCAATACAGGTTTACTTTCTACTTCCGAAATATCGCTTAATATGGTGAAAAAAGAAGTTGCTGATTTTGCTGTAAAATCAAGAAAAATAGTAAACTATATTCCAGATTTATTGATTGAAAAGGATGAAAAAATTTATAATGATTTAATTTTAAGGATTCAGCGTCAAAAAGAAAAATCTGAAAAGAAATCTATTGAAATCAGGGGGTTTTTGGTTTCTTTGTCAGAACATGAAATTAGTGTGAAAGCAAGTAATGATATAAGTGAAATATATAAAATTATTGATAATATTGAGCTGATTATTAATGTATCTGTACAAATGTCTAAAATTATTGAAGATAAAAACAGCCGTAAGTTGTGGTTTACACAATCGCTTCGCGATCAATTAACTCTTATATTTGAGCTTACCGAAGAATCGTTGAGTAATATGATCGTAAATCTGAATGTAGAATATCATACGGTAAGTATTGATTATTCATTAGAAATTGAACAGAAAATCAATAATCTTCGAGAGCATTTGATAGAAAAGAATCATCAGGATATTTTGATGAAAGAGTATCCATATCAATCGGGTGCAGTGTATGTTAATATGATTGCATCTTATGAAAAAATCGGCGATTTGGCTTTTAATGTAAATGAAATTATTTCGGGGATTAAGAAACCTTAAAATCAAAAAGCATTTTAATAAGTAATTAAATGCATATAATATCTTATTTTAAACTTTAAATTTATATGTAAAAAAATCATAACGCGGATAACGCTGATACGTTCCGTAAACGCTGATTTTACTGATTTTTAAATAATAAAAATCAGCATTTATCAGCGTTTCCCAAAGGGATCAGCGTTATCCGCGTTACAATATAATAAATTTAAAAATTTGATAATGTATTTTAAAATCTGACAATAAATGATTCTTTTTCATTGTAAAACGTTTTAAATCATAATTTTAAATGTTCTTTTTTCTTGAAAA
>CAZWRD010000264.1:0-3017 GCA_964636105.1 uncultured Bacteroides sp. | reverse complement strand
CGGTCTTCGGTCTTCGGTCTTCCGACTTTTTAACCACAAAGACACAAAGAAAAAATTGCTTTTTAAAATCTGCAATCGTTAATCGTTAATTACATTTTCCATTTTACCTCATCAATTTTCCATAAAAAAACCCTCAGGAACTATCGTACCCAAAGGGTTGAAGTAATTAACTCCGTGTAACTCTGTGCTTCCTCTGTGAAACACTGTGTAATATAAAGCTTTTAAAATCCGTATAAATCCGCGTTTCCTGAAAGGATCAGCGTTATCCGCGTTCCTAAAATATTCTGTCTTCAATACATTTTCTATTTCACGGCTTGTATAAAATGTGAAAAAATTCAGTTAATCAGTTATATGGCGAAATACTGAGCGAAGTAGATGGGTTATTCAGTTACTCAATTATTCAGTTAATTTTTATTTGGTAACATTTGCGGAGCAATTGCTAAAATGCTTCCCCTTAATTTTGCATCATCATTTTAATACATTAAATATATGAAGACAAAATTCTTTTTAATTGCATTATTAATAATATTTGCAACAACAACCAAAGCACAGTCAGATTCAACAAAGGGCTCATTTTTTAAACCCAATCCTGCTAATTATAAAGTAAAACATGCCATTGAAGTTGAAAGCCTTTTCCCGATGTTTATTACAGGCGGTTATCATGTGGGTATTGGTTATCGTTACAACAAATTCAGATTCAGAATGAGTGTTATCAACGGCGGTACATACGATGCCGAAGCAGCCGGTACTAAAAACAGTTCACCAGCTTTTAAACGTTATTACAAAACTTCTCCCGGCTTTTTTCTTGGTTACAATGTATGGAAAAATCTGGAGATTTATTCGTTTCTCGAACTGCATACCTTCCAAATTGAACAGCAAAGCTCAGGCTTAAAAAGAGATATTCACAGTACCGATTTCGGTGGTGGAATCAGCTATCAGTTTTTCTTTGGCAGCCATATTTATCTGCAGCCGGGTTTTCATATCTATTTACGTGGCGATAATACTGCCGTTTTCAATAATACCGTTTACAACATACCCAATGCAGATCTGGCACCTGTTGTCAGAATAGGTTATCGGTTCTGGAGCAAGTATTAATTGCAGCCATTCAATTAATGATTTGCTTTATTCAGTAAATAATTTTATTTAAATGATTCAGCCAGCAGTAATTTCGCAAAAACAAATCGGATTTTAAGTGAAAAAAACCAATATTTTAAAGTTTATAATCGCTATGTCAATATTTACCTCATGCAGTTCTTCAATAAAACGGTTTCAAAAAGCAAAAGCTGAAGAATTTGGCTTGCAGCCCATTATAAATGAAAGTGTACTAACTAAAGCAGAAATAGCTCAGCTGCCTGCATGTGTGCAAAAATATCTGGAATATACCAATGCAATAGGTAAAAGCAAACCTCAGAATATGTATCTGGAGTTTGAAGCGGATATGTATCGCAAACCGGGCGATAAGCCCATGAAATCACATTCTGTTCAGTATAATTTTTTTAATAATTACAGCCGTTTATTTTTAATGAAAGCTAGTAAAATGGGCATAGTTTTCAAGGCATTACATATTTATAAAAACGAGCAGGCTATTTTTCAGGTAAAACTTGCTGAACTCTTAAAGGTAGTTGATATCAAAGGCGAAGAACTTACAACAGCCGAAACGGTAACATTGCTAAACGACATCTGCATTTTCGCTCCTGCTTGTCTTGCCGATAAACGATTTGCCTGGAGCGAATCCGATTCGCTTTCGGCTAAAGTTAACTTCAGCAACGGTAAATATAAAGTTTCGGCTGTGCTCTTTTTCAACCAAAGTGGCGAACTGATAAACTTTATATCAGACGACCGCTCTGCATTGCAAAATGACGGCAGCATGAAAAAAGTTCGTTGGTCAACTCCCGTTTCTGATTATATTTTAATTGATGGAAGAAAGATAGCTACTTACGGCAAAACCATATGGCATTATCCCGAAGGTGATTTTACCTATGGCGTTTTTAAATTAAAGAATATCAAGTATAATGTAACAAAATAAAAAAACATGATGAATACAGACAAATCAAAAATCTTAACAGCATCAGTAAAGCTGTTAAACCAAAAACTTCATTTCGAAGGAACTGTAGAAGGAAACAAAGCTGTTTCGATAGATTATACACCACCTTTTGGCGACAATCTGGGTTATACCTCCTTAGAACTCTTTTTGCTGAGTTTGTCGTCATGCGCCGGAAGTGCCATTTTGGTAATGCTCAGAAAAATGAATAAACAGATTGAAACATTTGAAATCAATTCAACAGGCTGGAGAAAACAACAACATCCAACAGGATTTGAAAGCATAACATTGGATGTAGTAATCAAATCACCTGATATTGCTGCTACAGAACTGGAAATGCTTATTGAAAAAATAGAAGCTATATGTCCGGTGTTATCAATGTTGGACAAAAGTGTAAAAACAACAATAAATTTTAAAATAAATGAATAATCAAGCTGCCGAGAATAAAGAATTGATAGCAGCATGCGGTTTATATTGCGGTGCCTGTGGTGTATATCTGGCAACTCAGGAAAACGACAACGATAAAATACTGTATTATGCAGTTGCACTCAATCAAACTTACGAAGAAACCTTATGCGATGGATGCGGTGCCGAAAGAAAGTCGTTGCATTGCACTAAAATATGTACCTTCATCAACTGTAAACAGGAAAAAGGAGTTGGTAACTGTGTTGATTGCCATCAGTTTCCTTGTGAATCACTAAAAGATTTTAAATCAAAAATGCCGCATCGTGCCGAAATTTTTGATTCGCTTAAGCGATTAAAAGAAGTTGGCGATGAAAAATGGTTAAACGAAATGCAGGCATATTTTTCGTGCCAACAATGCAATACAGCAAACAGTTCGTATCATATTGCCTGCCGTAAATGCGGAAATACGCCCGGCTCTGAGTTTGCATTTAAACACAAAGCCGACATTGTAAAATATCTTGCAAAATAATGAATGAATATTGAATGTAGTTATTTTGTATAAAAAAGTTTT
>CAZWRD010000263.1:0-3019 GCA_964636105.1 uncultured Bacteroides sp. | reverse complement strand
GAATCAATTAAATATTTTTTTATTATTGGGTTTAGTCTGAAAAGATAAAACCTAAAAGGTTTATAAAACCTCTTGGGTTTGTATTTTGCTGTTTATGATTTAGTTATTTGCTGGCAAAAACCTTTTTAATCTGGCCTTATTTCTAATAATAAGCTTAATTACTATTTTTACATTATTGAATGGGGAGAAAATTTTCTTTTTATTGTGTTATAATTCTTTTTTTTAATTCTGTTGTGAATTTTGATTTTATTTCCGCTCAGGTTATTCTACGTGGAAGTAATTGGAAATATAATGATACGGGAGTTTTTCCGGGTGCAACATGGAAAGAAACAGGCTTTAATGATTCTTTGTGGGCTAACGGTAATGCATTGCTTGGTTATGGAGTGATTTCAGCAGAAGCTACTATAACCACCATTAGTTATGGTGGCATTTCAAGTAATAAATATCCTGCATATTATTTCAGAAAAACATTTAATTATACTATCACAGGTAATGAAACTAATTTTGAAGTAAATGCCTTGATTGACGATGGAGCTGTTTTTTATATTAATGGTGTTGAGGTTAAAAGATTAAATATGCCTTCAACTACCATTAATTATACCACTTTGGCAAGTACTGATGGAAACGAAAGCAGTTATCAGCAGTTTTTTATTCCGATTTCATTTATTCAGAACGGGATTAATACCATTGCGGTTGAAGTTCATCAATCTAGCCTAAGCAGTAGCGATATTGGGTTTAATATGGATTTAACAGCCCGGTTTTCTACAACATTACCCACTAGTTCTAATATAAGTCAGATTCATTTCGGATCTACAGACACTCCCCTTAATGGATTAACTGTAACATGGCGTAATAGTGGATTAAATGACAGTATAAAATGGGGGTATAATACTGATTATTTGTCAGGCAAATATGCTGGAATAAAAAGGAATAATTATTCAGGCTTTCTCTATGATTATGCGTTCCCTGCATTGATTAAAGATACAGTAATCCATTATTCAATATGGGATTCTTATGCTAATGTATGGATTCCTGATAAAGTTTTTTATACTGCTAAAATGACCGATTCTGATCATTTTACTTTTAATGCACTTGGCGATAGCCGCACAAATTTAAATGATTGGAATACCATTTCAAATGCGGTAAGTCAATCTGATTTTGTTTTATTTGGTGGCGATCTCGTTAATTCAGGTGGCAGTACCACCGATTGGGATGGGTGGTTTGCCAATGGTAAAAACTTTTTAGAAAAAAATACAGTATATTATAATGCCGGAAATCATGACATTAGCAGTGATGCTACTGCAAGTAATTTCAGAAATTTAATGGTACTGCCTCCAAATCCGGGTAATGAATTATATTATTCATTCACAATAGGTAATGCAGTTTTTATTTGTCTGAATAGTAATGATCCTGCAAATATTACACAATATAACTGGCTGATAAATACGCTTGAAAATAACAAAAGCAAAAAGTGGAGATTTGTTTTTTATCATAAACCTTTTTATACCAGCCCTTCACATGCAGGTGAAATGGATGCTTATTATACAACCTGGTGGAAAGCTTTTGATGATTATGGTGTTGAAGTTATTTTTAATGGGCATACTCATAATTATCAAAGATCTAAACCTATTAACAGGAATGTTTCTTTAAATTCGGCTGTTGCAAGTTATGGCCATTGTGCGAATAACGGACGTTGTCAAATTGTAGCCGGTTCTGCGGGTGCACCGCGGGTTGCAGCTGGTACGGGTTGGTTTATTGAAAAAAGTATGGATATTATGCATTTTGTAAATGTTGTGGTTTCGGGTGATACACTTCTATTTAAAACAATTAGTTATAACAATACTGTGATTGACAGTTTTATGATTTTCAAACCGCTTGATATTGATTTTTACACGCCTTCCTCTACTTCGTGTAGCAACGATACATTGAAAATAAATTTGAAAGCAAATGGAGGCTCCGGCGATTTATTGAATTGGAATAAAGATAGCATTAACGGATATTTTTTAGGTTCAGATGCATTATTTTCTTTGCCGTTATCTGATACCACTACAACTTATTTTGTGAGTTGGAAAACGGCAGGAAACATTACATCCTCTGCAAGTGTTACAATCAGTTCTGTTAAAACTTTAATTGATTCTGCATCTGCATCCTGTGTTATTTATGTATTTAAAACAAACTCATGTGGCGATACCAATAGCATAAATTATACGGTTTCTATAAATAAATCACCCGATTCAACTGGATTTATTTCGGGGGATATTACAGTATGTAAAGGGCAGACTCATACATATTGGGTTGAACCTATTGCTAATGCTGACGCTTATTTGTGGACATTCCCAAACGGTGTAAGCGGAAACTCTGTTACCAATAGTATTGATGTCAGTTTTGGTGCTAATGCAAATTCAGGTAATATTTCAGTAAAAGGAACTAATAGTTGTGGCGAGGGGAATGCTTCTTCATTGGCTGTTTCAGTGAAAAATATTCCTGCTACGGCTGTATCTGTTGTGGGTTTTGATACAATAAATCAGGGACAAGCAAATGTATTATATTCGGTTTTACCCATAAATGATGCAAGTGATTATATTTGGACACTCCCATTAAATTCAGTGGGAAGCAGCGATAGCAATAGCATAGCTTTGAGTTTTCCCGATTCGAGTATTTCGGGCAATTTGATTGTAAAAGCTCAAAATGAATGCGGTATAGGAGAGCCTTTTTCTAAACACATAAATGTTTTTAAGTTATTGGAAATCAAATTGTTTTTAGAAGGGCTATATGCTGGCAACCAACAAATGAATACTGCAACCAACGAATTTGGAAATCCGAAATGGGGTGTGGGTAATGCAGATAAAATTACAATAGAACTCAGAGATTCTGCACAGAATTATCAGCTGATATTTGCCGATTCTAATGTTACTCTGCAAACTGACGGTTTTGCAACTACTCAGAGAATTTCTGCTTTAAACAATGGGGAATATTATATAGTGGCAAAGCATCGTAATCATATTGAAACTTGGAGTGC
>CAZWRD010000262.1:0-3023 GCA_964636105.1 uncultured Bacteroides sp. | reverse complement strand
AGTCGAATAGCCGCCAAGGTGGACAAACGTCCCTGCTCCTCCCGTGATGGAAGAAAGAAAAACTGGAGGAGATGATAGTGTGGCTTCAGATACGGCTGCCTGACCCAAGTCATTCCCTTGTGAAGTCCCCTCAGAAACTTCCAAGGGGGCTGAGTTTAAAGTCGGCCGAATTTGATAGTACCCAGCACTTCCATATCTTTCCTGACCACTTGGCGTATTGAATTGCTTGCCCACAGATGCAGCCGACCAGTTCTGAACTACATAAGAAGAACTCCCATCACCCACTTCCTTACCGACATAAGTCACCTCAACCGCCATTACTTCCTGGATACCAAAAAAGGAAATTAAGATCATAGCCGAAAATTGGCGTAATCCATTTATGCCATTGCCATGCATAACCATAAGCTTATGTATGAAAGTCATTTTCACCTTAAGGTTGGTGCCAAAGATACCCCTAGAAATGCCAGTTTTTAAAAAATACAAAATATTTCTTTTATAGTTTAAGTTATTATTGATTAGGTATTTAAATTTTTTAACTTCAAATAATTCCGAGAGGCTACCCCCCAAGATTCCGTTTCAAGACCCCTGATTGAGCTCTTGGACAGACCTAATTTTCTCCGATCAGCGGCTATGCCTTGGCCTAGGATTGGTGAAAACCAATCTACTTACCCGTTGCGTCCATCCTTTTTAAACTGACTGGGGGACATGCCGAATTCCTTGTGATAAAGAGAACTGAAATAGTTGCTGTCATTGAAGCCGCAGGCAAAGGCGACCTGGGTGACGGACACGTTGGAAGTCAGAAGCATCGAGGCCGCTTTTTGCAGTCGAAGTTTTTTTAAATATTCCATTGGCGCCACGCCGACCGCCTGCTCAAACAACCGAAAGAAATGTCGCCGGGAAACTTGGCTGTGACTGACAATATCCTCGATCGTGATAGGGTCGGAAAAATGTTCTTCAATGAACCCCATAGCCCGGCTCACCCGGTGCCCGGCTGCGGTGCTACCCGAGGATTCCCAAGGCCTGCGGTGGCGACGGAGGAAGGTGATGATCAGGAGAAAGTAAGCCAGCGACGCGATGCGGTTTTCCGTCATCTGGCCCTCCAGTTCCGTCTCCATGCGGCGCACCTTGTCGAGAAGCAGGGCGAAATCGGAGGAGCCAAGATGCAGGCACTCCCCCTCCGTCTCGCCGGGCTTCCAACTCGGCCCGACAGACACGAGGGATTAATGCCGCATCCAGTCAGCGAGGGCGGGGTGAACGGAGCCGACATGAGCGGGATCGAACACAATGTTAATGACGTCTAGGGAGCGAGTTTCTAGATAGGCATGTCTCTGCCCACGACTCAGGACGAATACATCCCCCACCCGGATCGGGAGTGTCCGCCGGCCAAAGGACATCAAACCCGAACCTCGGTAAACGATGACAATTTCCCAAAACTCGTGCCGATGGCACGGGTAGGCTGGATGATTGGTGGCCCGAACTACTGCGAGGGGACGGGCATGTTTCTTGGGCAGATCCGCCCAATGCAGAACCCTTAGGCGGGAATTTTGAGGGCGGCGTGATTGACCGCTGACCGTACGCATACCAACCATAGAGCTAAAAGATATCCCCAGTTTGACGCAAGCCTTCCATCATCGCAATCGAGACGGAAACAACTGACAAGGATAGGATCAAGCGCATCGATCTACCATGGCACTAGATTAATAACTCAGCCTTCTGCCCAATGCCAGAACCTACTGTTTAAGTGCCAAATGGCTTTTTTACAAAGAACCTAAAGAAATCGCCTTAGGGCGAAACCTTCACCTTCCAGTCCGAAGTAGCGAGGGTGGGAAGCCCGGGATTTTCCTTCCGACTTTGGGTCTGGATCATTAAATGCAGGTCTTTGCCGACGTCTTCGCGCCGGATGCGATAGCTAATCGACACCTGCTCCCAAGATTTTTCCGGAATCGAGCCAAACTCAAAATCCTGCATTCCCTTGAGCCCCTGCACCGGAATTTCCCCAAACCAAAAACCGCTCTCCTTGGCTAAGAAGAGATCCTTGTTTCGGTCAGGCTGGCCGCCGTACCAACCGAACAAGCTGGTAAATGCTATCGTTCTACCCACATCTTTTTCTACGATGGTTCCCATTGGCCAAATTACCCGGCTGACAATGCTGCGGGAATAAGGATCCCCTCCGCTGGCTTGCCACTCTCCCGCGGGAATGATCCCAAAATGTTTGCCACTTTTGTCAGACATCCCCCCTTCTCCCCTGCTTCGAAGGGTTTCGAGATTCACTCCCCATTGCATCACAAGGGAGCCAGGGCCCCACTGTGCGGGGATGGAAAAATCCTCCTGCCGATCTTTCAACTGGGCTTGGCATGACCAAGATCCGACTCCGCCAACGAACATCAAAAGGAGCGAGAGTAAAAGTGGGTTCATGAATTTCTTATAGTGCCTTCTTCCACCGCAAACCAGCCTTAGCCAATGCGCCAAGCGTTACCGTGAGAGTGCCAGCAGAAAGCGAGCATCCATGGCGGGTCACCCACCCGTGGACAATGTGACTTCAAGTTTCTGCTCAGCCTTCAAAATCAAATCCTTTGGGAAAATCACCTCCGCCGAGCCGTCCTTTTCCTTAACGGACGCTGTGACAGATTTCCCATCCACCATGGCCGATACTTTCCGCGCCCCCTTTCCGCCGGGGGGCACCAATGACATCGTCTGGATCGGAACCTGCCCATATTTTACCTTCAGCTCCGCCTTGAGTTCTCCTCCAGAAATTTTTTGGCTGTAACTGCCCCACCCCTCTGCCGCGGTGAAGGCAGCTTTGAAGTTTTCTGGTGTCAGTTTGGGTGCAAAACCTATGTGCTGCTTTGGACCGTGGTACGTGAAACCGGTAATGGCGATAAAGGCCCCGTAGCTGGCCAGCGAACGGCCATAGTGATCCCCGCACTCCACTTCGTTAAAGGGGTTGCGCTTGTTCCCGTCGTAGCGCTCATCGAGGGTCTTCATCACAGCCATGCCCTCCTTCACCATCCCTTCGGCGATCA
>CAZWRD010000261.1:0-3026 GCA_964636105.1 uncultured Bacteroides sp. | reverse complement strand
TTAGTGTTGATTTTGAAAAAGATTTCAATCTGTCAATAATCAATATAATAAATTCTTATTCAATATAAAGCGAAAAATCAGTAAATTATTTACGACTTTTAATTAATAATATACTTTCTTGAAAATAAATATAGTAAAACTCCTCTTGAAGCTAAAAAAATCAGAAATGATAACCATAATCCATCATTTCCAAATCCTTTAAAAACAAAAAAATACAAAGGGAAAAATAAAATTAAAACAGAAACTATCATTGAATTTCTCATTGCAACAGAAGCCGTACAGCCAATATAAATGCCATCCCAAAGAAATGCAGCAAAACTTGCAATTGGCAGTAAATAAACCCAATAAAAATATTTATTGGCATTTTCGAGCGTTGATGCATTATTTGTTAAAACTGGTAGTAATGATTTTCCTACAAACACGAATAATATCGTAAAAATCAAACAAATACTTCCTCCCCATATAAATAACTGTCTTATTGTATTTTTTACCTTTATTTTATCGTTTGCCCCATAATATTTCCCAACTAAAGATTCTGCAGCATAAGCAAAACCATCCATAAAATATGAGAAAAAAATTAAGAATTGATACAATAGCGTATTTCCAGCTAATATATTATCGCCTAATGTAGCCGATTGGGATGTAAAAAAGGTAAAAGTAAAAATCAGCAACATGGTTCTAATGAAAATATTCTGATTAATATTTAAAAAATTGAGAAATGGTTTGATTAATTTAAGTTCTTGAAATGAAAAATGCTTAAATATTTTCCCGTAATATTTATATAACATCCACAAAGACAAAATTAAACCAGAATATTGTGCCAGCACTGATCCAAGAGCAATTCCATCCGCTTTCATTCCAAGTACATTAATGAAAAAAATACTGTAAACCATGTTTATTATATTAATAAATACACTAATAAACAAAGGTGTTTTTGCATCCTGCATTCCAATTAACCAACCTATTATAGCATACAATGCAAGCGTGGCAGGTGCTGAATATATTCTGATGAAAAAATATTGTGAAGCAATTGTTTCAACTTCATTGCTGGAATTTAACAACAAAAATGAAAATTTTGCAATTGGTAATTGTATGAAAATCAATAAAATTCCAATTATAAAAGCCAGTATTAATGATCTTGATAAAATCATTAAAGTTTCAGAGAAATCACGGCGACCATAAGCTTGTGCGGTTAATCCGCTGCTTCCCATTCTTAAGAAACCAAAAGCCCAAAACATAAAATTGAATATCATCGTTCCAATTGCAATAGCTCCAATATAAGACTGAGATCCCATATGCCCCATTAAGCCAATATCAAGTAATCCAAGCAATGGAATTGATATATTGCTTATTACATTGGGTATTGCTAAACGAAGTATTTTTCTGTTCATTGATTTATAAAATATTTCAGATTGCAAAAGTATTAAAATAAAAACAAAATGTTTTTTAAATCGACCAATCAAAAAAATGTAATTCCAAAAAGTATTATGCTAATTAATCAATTATGTTTTTCTGTCTGCAAAGATTTTTATTTAGTATGTATTTATTTAGTTTATTGTAATAATGCTTTGAAATTGAAAGTTAACACATTGTTTGCTAAATTTCATTTTTAAGCTTTTTTAAAGAAAGAAAATGAAAAATGATTTTGTTTTTATTTGTTTGATATTGATTGTTATAAGTGATGTTTGCTTATATTTGAAAAAAATAAAATTAGAAATATGTAGAAAATAAATAAAATTTAACATCAAATTAAAATTTATATGTATTTTTGCAATTACAAGCATGTAAAGTCGATTCTTCAATATATAAGTCATTATGAAACAATAATTAAAGTATTATTTTAATAATTAGTAATAAAAATGGCTAAAGAATTAATTAAAGGAGAAAGTTATACCCGTGAAGATATTGAAAATGCAGGATTGACACTTTTTAAAAGTTTATCTGCTGTTTTAATATATAAGAAAGATGATTTAATTTATTGGTTTAATAAAAATGATAAAGCAGGAAAATTTGATTTAAATCTTGTTTACAAGAATAACTAAATTTAAAAATCTATAATCCAAAAGCCATATCTATTTTATTTTTAATTAGATATGGCTTTTGATTTTTTTATATATTGTAAAAAGTGAAAACTACTTTTTTTTATATTTTAATTGCTTTGAAATCTTTGTTTTACAGCTTCATAAATTAAAACTCCGCAAGCAACAGAAACATTTAAAGATTCTATTTCTCCGATTATCGGTATTGAAACCTTATAATCAGCTAAACGTAAGTATTCGGGTGAAATTCCATCTTCTTCCGATCCCATAATGATAGCTGTTGGAGGAGTATAATCAATTTTAAAGTGATAATCTCCAGCTTTTTCTGTAGCTGCAATTATTTGCAAACCGCTTTTTCTCAGATAATCTATTGTTTGTTTCAGATTTTCGCTACGGCAAACAGGAATATTGTTTAATGCACCTGCAGAAGTTTTTATTGCGTCAGAATTAATTTGCGCTCCTCCACGAGATGGAATAATAATGGCATCAACACCTGCACATTCAGCTGTACGGGCAATGGCTCCAAAATTTCTAACATCTGTTATTCTGTCAAGTATTAGTACCAGTGGTGTTTCTCCTTTTTCAAATACCATAGGTATTATATTTTCTATGGGAGTATAGGATATTATTGATACAAAACAAGCTACACCTTGATGGTTTTTCATCGTAAGCTTATTCAACTTTTCTATAGGGACATATTGAAATGGAACATTATATTCTTTTATTAAATCCATTAACTCTTGATATACATCTCCTCTGAGTCCTTTCTGAACAAATACTTTGTCAATTTCTTTTCCTGCTTTAATTGCTTCTATCACCGGACGGGTTCCGTACAAAAAACTTTCTTTATTTACCATTATATATTGATTTTGTATGAATTATAATGAATGTATTTTCATTTATAATCTGATTACAAAATTATTATAAATTTTGCAATTATTTGATATAAATAGTTATATTTTAATTTTAATGAAGAATAATGATTGT
>CAZWRD010000260.1:0-3042 GCA_964636105.1 uncultured Bacteroides sp. | reverse complement strand
TTAAATTTCTAAAAAATATAAAGTTGTTTAAATAATTAATTTGCTGCTCAGGGTTTAATTATACAAAATAATACTATCAGAATTTAAATATCTGAAAGTATCATCCTAATATTGATTTATTAATTTACTCTCTAACCTTTTGATATTCATCAAACTTGATCTGAGCAGGTTGGAGCTTTTAGCAAAAATTTTTGCAAATCTGACTTTTCAACTTGCTTTTTAAAAACAATCTCTTGATTTATTGTATTATTCAGCATTTTTAAATCAGAAACAGGCAATTGTTTTATAATTGCCACTAAATCAATATATTCGATGTTTAAGTTTAAATTCATGTGATATTTTTTACAAAATTTATAAAACAACAATTAATAAATTAATAATTGCAAAAATATTTAATTTTACCGTCTCGTCAATAATTCAAACAACGGTTGATTAATGTAATAATTAGCTGTTCCGAGTTTTTCTTTTCGTAGAAAACCATCATCTGCAAGTTTATTCAGGTAGTTTGCGGCAGTAAGTCGCGATACATTCAGATCATTAACAACAAATTCTATTTTAGTGTAGGGATGCTTAAACAGATTGTTCAACAAATCCTGACTATAAAATTTATAATTATCTCTGAGTCTGTGTTTAAAATTCAGCATTAAATCACGAATTTCTGTAATCAAACTTATAGTTTCTCTGGAAGTTTCTTCTACTCCTTTTATTAAAAAAATTATCCATTCTTCCCAGTTATTATTATCTCTCACTTCCTGAAGAAGTCTGTAATAGTCTGCCTTATTGTGGATTATATAGCTACTCAGATAAAGAATCGGAAGATTTTGCAAACCTTCAAGTATCAGATATAAAATATTGATGATTCTTCCTGTTCTGCCATTGCCATCATAAAAAGGATGTATGCTTTCAAATTGATAATGAATGATAGCCATTTTAACCAAAGCATCGTAATTGCATATTTCTTTATTATTTATAAAATTTTCTAAATTTGCCATTAATCGATTAATTTCATCATTATTCTGAGGAGGAGTATAAATTGTTTGCCCTGTTATAGAACTTTTCAGAGTTGTTCCCGGTAATTTTCTAAATCCTGCATTATTACTCTCCAATTCCTGCTGAATCTGAAGTATAATATTGTTTGTAAGCAAGTTTTTATTTTTTATCAGTTCAAAACCTTTTTTTAATGCCGAAATATAATTTTGTACTTCTTTGGCATTCAGAGATTTGAAATTATCAAAATTAAGTGATGATTTGTATAAATCATCGTGAGTGGTAATTATATTTTCTATAGCAGAACTATCTTTTGCTTCCTGTAATCCCAAGGTATTTATTAAAATATTCTGATTAGGAATATTAAAAGCAATTCCTTTTAATTCGGCTAAAGCAGCATGTGCAGAAGGCAAACTTTTCAATACTCTGGTTGTTTCAGGTTCAAATTCTAAAGGAAGTTCCTTTAATATCCATTTTTCATTAACCATAATGTATAGATTTTTCAAAT
Source organism: uncultured Bacteroides sp. (assembly GCA_964636105.1). Classification (GTDB taxonomy): domain Bacteria; phylum Bacteroidota; class Bacteroidia; order Bacteroidales; family JACABE01; genus JACABE01. Next base: position 1,547 of record CAZWRD010000260.1, on the reverse strand, counting down.
TTCTATACAAAGATAATTCTTTTTGTATAGATTTTTAAATTTTCTTTACATAAGAGTTTAAATATGTATAGATTATTAAGAAAATTTATCAAATAACAATTCCACTCACAAGTAATCTGTTGATTATCACAACCAAAATGAAAACAACTATCCACTTATAATCAATTTTATTGATAGGATTCAGGTTTTTGTTCATCATAGTTGCGGGCTATTTTTGTTTGAGGGCATAACCATAAGCCCACATTATAGTAAAAGGACTGGTTAAGGGTGCAATCAGGCTCAAAGCTGTCTTTACAGGCAAATTTAGTAAATTGGTAATAATAATGCCGGCAAACAAAGGATCTAGAATTAATGCCTGAATAAATTTTTGTCTGAGTTGGGTATTGAGAGCAATTTACTCAGTTCCCAACTCTACAAAATATCTCATCAGATTACGCATAAGTAAAAAAGCAATTACAGCACCCGAAATTGCTACTAAGAAGGTTAGCCATAGCGGAAAATTCAAAACATAACAAATATAACCGGTATCACCGCTAATAAAAAAAGGTGAAATCAAAAGATAACCCAATATACCGATATAACCGAATACCGACATATAAAGATTAAACAGAAACAACATATTCCGCTTTTTTTGTTTCAAACAAATTATATGGAATAATATGCCTATAATCAGACTTACAATAGGTCCGGCAGCTTTTTCAAATATTCTGGCAGAAAGAGTCAAATTATCAGAATTACTTATAACATAGTTATGATGCAAACTTATCTCTTTTGCTCCAACTATCATTGCTGCAACAAAATGCCCAGCTTCATGTAAGGTCATTTCGATTATTGATGCAGTTACAAAAAGCAAGGTTGAATTAATAAAAATATTTTTCAGATCGGATTTATTCATGATTATATTCGTTTTTTATTTGAGCGAAAATATAAATAATTTAAACAAATAAATTAAAATTATTCATCAGTATCTATTCTCCTGTTATTTTGATAATTATATAAATGTCGCCAAACTTTTCAGATTTTTAAATCCTACCTTCATACAAATTATTTAATGGGAAAATCAATTCATAATCATTCCAGTTGAGGTTGCCATCAACAATACTAAATTGTTTAAAAGCAGTTTTATCCAAATATTCTCGGATTGAAGGATGCATGGCCGATTCTAAAAAGGGCTTGAAATATACCAATAGATTTCTGCCATTATTAAACACCAATCTAATGGCAAAATCACCAATATATTTAGCTGATTTAATTTCAATTTAATCGGTTTGCAAACTATTTATATATTCTTCTATAATTCGCATTTGATTCGGGTATTAATTTTTTCAAATTCTACTTTCTTTGTGCATTATACAATGCTCGAATATCATTGGAATGATTTAGATTTATAAAAAGGATACAAAAATACAATAATTTTCAAGTAATAAATCATTCTAAAACTTTAAGCAGTTAATTTATTAGCGATTCTGAGAATTACTTATATATTTTCCCGCTTTTTTATATAGGATGCTATATGTGTAAATTAATTTGTTATCAATTTAGATTTA
>CAZWRD010000259.1:0-3061 GCA_964636105.1 uncultured Bacteroides sp. | reverse complement strand
GGTTGGTCTGGAATCCCCTGACGACGCGGCAGTTTGGCGTTTAAGTGACGACAAGGCAATTGTGATCACCACGGACTTCTTCACCCCCGTTGTGGACACGGCTTACGAATACGGTTCGATTGCGGCGGCAAATAGTTTATCGGATGTGTACGCGATGGGTGGACAGCCCTTCCTCGCGTTGAACATTGCCGCCCTGCCCGATAACCTCCCTCCCGAAATTTCCAGCGAGATTTTACGCGGCGGCGCGGAAAAGGCACGTGAGGCAGGCGTGGTCATTGCGGGCGGGCACACGGTCAAAGACAAAGAACCGAAATACGGCTTGGTTGTGATCGGCTTTGTAGACCCGCGCAAGATGATGAACAAAGGCGGGCTGAAAACGGGCGACGCGCTCGTCCTGACCAAACCCATCGGCAGCGGCGTGACGACCACCGCGCTGAAACAGGCGAAGGCAGAGGACAGGCATATTCAGGAAGTCATCGAGTGGATGTCCAAACTGAACAAGACTGCGGGAGAAGTAGCAGGCGAGTTTGAACTGCGCGGCGGGACAGACATCACCGGCTTTGGGCTGCTCGGTCACGCGATGGAGATGGCAGACGCCTCGCGCGTTTCGCTGCACTTCGAGTTTGGTGTCATCCCCCTCCTGAGCGGAGCGCGCGGCTACGCCGAAAAGGGACTCTTCCCCGGTGGCGCGTTCGATAACATGGCTCACCTTGATAAGCGAGTGACCTTCACCCAAGGTTTGGGTGAACCTTCGCAAATGTTGCTCTTCGACCCGCAGACCAGCGGCGGCTTGCTGTTGGGCGTTCCGCGCGAAAAACTGTCAGACTTGCAAAAACGTGCGCAGGAATTAAATCAGCCGCTTTGGGTGGTGGGCGAAGTCCGCGAGGGAAGCGGAATCGAGGTTCACCCGTAATGTTTCATATCAGCGTGGTGGAACTCGCTTTCACCTGCGGCGTGATTTTGCTGTTCCTTGTCGCCCCTATCTTGTGGAAAAGGTTTTACACACAGATGGATAAGCGCCTTAAAAATATCGAGAAGAAAATCGAGAAGAAGAAGTAACTTTCAGGTACAATAAGAACTGAGTAGTCTTTATGTTACAAACATCATGCCAGAAATCCCCATAGAACCCGAACCGGACCCTTTCGCAACCTCTTCCATTAAAATTCGTTCATCCCAATTGACGAAAGAGATATTTCGCCGCGAGTCGTTTCGCGGCTTAATGTCTTTAAGTCTACAAAAAAGTCTATAAGCAACAAGGAACCCATGAGCATTGCCAATGAAATACTACTGATTGCAATTCTGATATTAATAAATGCACTTCTTGCCATGTCAGAAGCCGCGCTGGTCGCTTCACGCAAAGCGCGCCTGCAACAACAGGCAGGCGAAGGCAATAAATCATCGGCTTTGGCGCTCAAATTAATAGAAGACCCAAATATTTTCCTGTCCACCATTCAAATCGGTATTACATTAATCGGGGTACTGGCAGGTGCGGTCGGCGGCGCAACCATTTCAGAATTTCTGGCGGTAACGCTGCAAAACGTCCCTTACATTGGCGGGTATAGCGAATCGATAGCGCTGGGCATTGTGGTGCTGGTCATCACCGTGTTGACCATCTGGTTGGGGGAACTGGTTCCTAAAAGACTGGGGCTTAACAGCCCTGAAAAGATCGCCCAAATTGTAGCTGGACCGATGCTTTTCATTTCAAAAGTTTTTTCCCCGGTGGTCAAATTGATGAGCGGAGCTACAAATTTTGTTCTACGCCTGTTCGGGGTCAATGCTTCCTCTGAACCGCCCATAACAGAAGAGGAACTTCAAATGCTTATCAGTCAGGGCACGCAAGCGGGGGTTTTTCAGGAAGCCGAACAGGAAATGGTGGAGGGTATTTTCAGCCTCGGCGATTCGCGTGTATATTCATTGATGACGCCGCGCACAGAATTGGTCTGGTTGGACATCGCAGATAGCATTGAAGAGATCCGCCAAAAAATTGCCGAATGCCCCTTTTCACGGTTTCCAGTCCGGCAGGATTCGCTGGAGACCATCGTTGGCATTGTCAAATCACGTGACTTGCTGGTCGAAAGTTTATCGGGAAAGGAGATCGACCTAAAAACCCTTCTCAAGCCCGCGTTCTTTATCCCTGAAACAATGTTCGCCTCACGCGCGCTGGAATTATTCAAGGAAAAGAACACCGAACTGCTGCTGGTTGTTGATGAGTTTGGCGGCTTGCAGGGACTTCTGACCATCAACGACATTCTGGAAGAAATTGTCGGTGCGATGGAATTCGAGGAACCGCAAGCCACCCAACGGCAGGATGGCTCGTGGCTGCTCGACGGTATGTTGGAAGTGGATGAGTTCAAAGAACTCTTTGAATTTGCTGCTCTTCCGCACGAAGACCAGTATGAGACGTTAAGTGGCTTCATAATGACTTCGCTCGGACGTGTGCCGCAACCCTCTGACAATTTCGAGTGGGCTGGGTTTCGCTTTGAGGTAATGGATATGGACGGTCGCCGCGTGGATAAAGTACTGGTCACTACATTGCCCAAGCCCGCGGCTGCGTAAAGCAAAACACAAGAGCCTTAACCACTGAGGCACAGAGACACTGAGAAAAACAATTTAAAAAACTCCGTGCCTCAGCGTCTCCGTGGTAAAGATTTTTTACCGAACCAAATCCGATAGAGCGAAAGAAAAAGGACAAACCATGACAGCCTATGTAATTGTGGACATCGAAATCACCGATCCCGAAGGGTACAAGGAATACGTCAAACTGGCGCCCGAAGCGGTAAAGTTGTATGACGGAAAATATCTCGCGCGCGGTGGTGCAAACGAAACATTGGAAGGCGACTGGCAAGCCAACCGTCTCGTGATCCTTGAATTCCCATCTGCCGAGCAAGCCAAAGCGTGGCTAAACTCCGAAGAGTATGCACCCGCCCGCGCGCTTCGCCATAAGTATGCCAAAACAAACATGGTAGTCGTAGAGGGAACGTAGACAAGACCTGCAAGTTTCATAATAAAAATCAAGGTATAATTTTTGCCGTATGAGCCTAGAAACCAATTCCAGTAAAAC
>CAZWRD010000258.1:0-3081 GCA_964636105.1 uncultured Bacteroides sp. | reverse complement strand
ATATTATCAGTTAGTTATGTTTATTTATATTCGCCAAAGTTCGTAAAAGTTTGCTACAATCCCAATCATTGAGTAAGAACTTGGGTAAGAACTACAATTGCGACATGGCTAAAACAACTAATAAAATTTCACCCAACACGGTCAAAACACTTCCAACGGGCTTTCATTCGGATGGTGGCAATCTATATCTCTATGTAAAGGAAACTGGCGCACGTAGCTGGGTTTTTAGATACACAAAGGCTAAGGTAACTACGGAGTTAGGATTAGGCGCACCAAGCAGTCGGTCGTTAAAGCAAGCAAGAGAGTTGGCAAGTAAGATGCGTAGCGCTATTGGTGAAGGCAAGAACCCCTCTCCTCTTGTTAAAGAGAGGCTGGACTTGTCAGCCAAAACATTTAGAGATTGGGCGCTAGAGTTGATTGAATCAAAGCGTTCTGGCTGGCGTAATACTAAACACGCACAGCAATGGAAGAATACATTAGAGCAGTTCGCTTATCCTAAGATTGGTGAAAAAATTCCAGCAGATATATCACTAGCAGATGTTAAAAGTATTTTATTGCCAATGTGGGCAACTAAGACTGAAACTGCCGTAAGACTTCGTGGGCGCATTGAATCAGTTCTTGACTATGCTGCTGTCCACGAAGACGCTGACAGACGCAATCCTGCTCGGTGGAGAGGCAATTTAGATAAGGTATTACCAGCACCTAAAAAAGTCACCAAGGTGAAACATCATCCAGCCGCAAGGTATGATGAAGTACCCGAAATCATGCAGTCTTTAAGGGCTAAAGACAGACTGTCTGCCTATAACCTGCGATTTACAATTCTAACAGCAGCAAGGTCTGGCGAATCTCGTGGAGCATTGTGGAGCGAAATAGATATAGCCAATAAAGTCTGGGTTATCCCAGCAGACCGAATGAAAGCTGGACGTGAGCATAAAGTGCCGCTTTGCGAGGAGGCTATGGAGATTTTAGCCAAAATGAAAAAATGGAATATAAGCGACTCTAAATTTGTATTCAGTCACCGTAGCAAAGCCATATCAGATACAGCCATCAACAAAACATTACATGGCATAAAACCAAATGTTACGGTACATGGTTTTCGTTCAAGCTTTAGGATTTGGGGTGCTGAGACAACATCAACACCCAACGCAGTTCTTGAATTGGCACTAGCGCACGTTAACCCAAATGAAACGGAAGCAGCATATCAGCGTAGTGATTTATTTGAGCTTAGGCGTGATTTGATGTCCTCATGGAGCAATTACTGTAAATCTAAAAAGAATGTCATTCATTTAGTACAAAGTGCTTAAGGACGAATCATGACAGTTGAAATAGTTTTACCTTCCAGAGATAACTTATATTTTGATGAAATCCCACACTTATTCGCCAATGCAATACACCCATTAAGCCCATCAGACAAGAATGACTTCCCCTATCATGCCGCATTGATAAACTATGAGGGAGAGCTAAAAAAAGCTGTAACAGAAGGGTTGTTAACTCCACGCAACCCTCTTGATTTACTTCCTATACGACAACCAATAGGTGAGCAACTAAAGCGCTCATTAATAACTTTTGAAAATTTAGCTAAATATGCAAACTCATTGGGATTTCTTTTATCCATAAAAAATACAGTTGCTAATGATGAGAAAGCTAATCAAACTGAATGCACTAAGCCATGGTTGATAAAAAAGCCAGGTGACCCCGACGCCCTGCAATCTTGGTACACGCCAGCAAGATACTTTGCACGTCAATTAGTAATAGAAGATTCCACATTACTCAATAAACGCCCTTTATTGGCACATAAAACTGCCCAAGCATTAAAAAATGTTGGAATTTATAAGCGAGGTGGGAAGCTAGCATTAGCTAATACAACAATCTTAAAAGCATTTAGTAACATCGCTTTCAATTAAAGCACTCAAACTCTTAGCGAAAGTTTTTATAAAATATGGCTTGAAAACCAATAGATTCATAGTTATTTCAAAGTTTTCATAGCTGCTAGTAAGCTTTAAAAGCTGGTTCAAAGTAAAGGCTCAATCAACAACGGAGCTACAAGATGACCAGCGCAAATCAACAAACAGCAACACGCTTGCTACCTTTCCCAGAACTTATTCAAAAAACAAGCTTACATAAAACTAAGCTCTATGAGCTTATCAATGCTGGAGAATTACAACCAATTAAGTTAGGTCGTAAAACAGTATTCAGCGAACGAGAAGTTAACCAATGGATTGAAAATCAGATTGCAAAGGCGGTGCAATCGTGAAAAACCTCAACCAAAAATTAACTAAAGCAAAGATAGCAATAGCTAAAAATCCTAATAGCAAAGCAACTGCATTACGTTGGTATCTAAAAGACCATGTTGGCTTAATTCACAACCAATCCACCAATGAATTAAGGACTGAGTTGGCAAAAGCAATCAAAGAAGTCAAAGGTAAAAATGCTCCAGCTATTGTGCAAATTTGTCGTGATTGTGTGGGCGATGGGAAAGACGGCAATTGCAGAAATGACATAAGAAATTGTGAAATTAAAGATTGCATGCTGTTTAACGTCAGACCTTACCAATCAAAACCAAAAGTAAGCATTAAAAAAGTAGTGCCACGTGCATTTTTAGGAAGTAACGTTAGTGAGGTGGCAGAAAGGGTAACCTCAACAAATAGCCCCTCAATAAAACCACTCTTAGAACACATCATGACTAATTGTTCTATTGTGGAGATGTAATCTATGGCTCGCAAAAAAGAAGTCCGACTAGAATCTATCTCTGGTGGTTATGGAGCAATTCCATGGGCTGTAATGGATAGCGTAAGCTTTAAAGGCGCTAGTGATAAGGCGAAGTCTTTGTTGTTTGCACTTATGCGCCAGCATCACGGAAAAAAAGGCAATAACGGACATTTGCATTTAGCTAAAAAATGGCTTTATAACCAAGGGTGGACTTGTGATGAAGGTAACCGTAAAGCTTGCCATGAGTTAATAGAGCGAGGACTGATAACACAAACTAAATGGGGAGGATTAAATATGGGCGCTAATTTGTTCGCACTCACTTGGTATCCTATTAGCAGTTATGTTGGTTTGGATATTAACGCTGCGGGTTAT
>CAZWRD010000257.1:0-3116 GCA_964636105.1 uncultured Bacteroides sp. | reverse complement strand
AAAAATACACTTTTTCATACGAATAAATGCAATAACTTACACTTTTTCGTATGAATAAATGTAAATCACAACACTTTTTCGTACGAATAAATGTTTAACGAATATTATCTATTTGATAATTAACATTTTATTACTTTCAAGCAATTCACCATCAAAAGACTCAATTTGCAAAAGATAATTACCATTTTTTAATCCATCAATTGAAATCTTATATGCTTTTTCGGAAGTATTAAACCTTATGCTTCTAACTAACAAACCAACAGGAGAATATAAATTAGCTGTGGCATTTTTTAAATCCTCATTTAATTTTATGGTAAAATTTCCAGATGCCGGATTTGGAAAAACTTCAATTATTTTTCTTCCATTAGGCAATACTTCATTTAAACCGGATTGATTGGGTTTGCTGATTGCCAATACATATTCTCCTTGTTTAAGATTCTGAGTAATCAGATAACCACTGTAATTATCGCCACTTTTTATGAAGTTTACAATATGCCAGTCATCTCCGGCATTTTGTCGATAGAGCAAAACCATTGAATCGCAAGAAGATGGAGAAGGCAGGAATTTATTATCCAAAGCTATAGCAGGTTGACGATTGTAATAAAACTTACCTTTTGTATTAAATCCGGCAGGAAAAACACCCTGTATTAACCAATAACGATCGGGATGTAATCTTTTTATATCAGGATTTGATATTTTAAGTCCATCTGGTTTTATCCAATTATGAACAACACGAACCAAAGCAGAATCGCTAGTTTGCTGAACATCAAGTTGAAAATTTAGTTCTGAAAAATCAGTAATACCTGTATTTTTTACAATTTCATATTTATCTGTTGTAGCATCAGCTATCTTTTCGTCCATATCTAGCATAGCAACTGTGGGATTAAAAGGCGATTGAAAAGCTTTGCTTCCGGTTTCACCATCAAATTCAATTGTTCCGGTAAATTTTTGCCATTGATTATCCATAAAAGTAATTTCAACTCTATTTTGATTTGCAAATGCAGGTGCTGATTTGATCTTCTGACGGACATAAACCATATATGTTGCAGGAATACCAACAGCTACAACAGAGTCAATAGAAAAATGCGTAAATCCGGGATTGTAAACATAAAAATTGAAAAAAGCTGTCATATCTACACCCGTATAATTGCTTAAAAATGTTTTCATTTCAGCAGTTGAAATATCATCATAAGCATATTGATTAAGCATTTGTTTAACAGCGCCAAAGAACAATGAATCACCCAAATAGCCTCTTAAAGTTTGCACCACAGTTGAACCTTTCTGATAAACGGTTTCTCCATATGTGTAATTGCTTGGAATTCCGTACAATGCTCTGTATCCGGCATCTTCAACATGAGTAGTTTGCAAAACTCTTTTTAATTTAGTTCGCAAATAATCTTTATATGATTTTTTTCCATAAACCCTTTCGCGATAGAGTGCTTCGTTGTAAGTTGCCCAGCCTTCGTTAATCCACATATCCAAAGCAGTTGAACAAGTTATGAGATTTCCAAACCAATGGTGTGATAATTCGTGAGCCAGAAGATACTCATTTGCTAAGGTTCCGTCAATAGAAGAAGCAGGATATGCAATATTGCAAGCATGTTCCATTGCACCTAAAGTAGTTGCCACATAACCAACTCTTTCCCAACGATAAGGACCCCAAAAATATTCGAAAGCTTCCAAAATACCATTCAGATTTATAAAACTTGCTCTTGCTTTTGCTGTATCTGCAGGCTGAACATAAACTGCTGTCGGAATATTTCCATTGATTCCCTGATACAATCCGCTGACATTTACATAATTATAAACTGCAACCGAAGCCAGATAAGCAGGTATTGTATTATTGAATTTCCAGTGAAAAGTACGACTTCCATTGCCATTATTAATATTGCTCACCAAAGTTCCTCCACAAACAACTGTTTTTGTCGAATCTACAGTGATATTATAATCATAAAAAGCTCTGTCAACAAAATCATCTACACAAGGAAAAAAACATTTGCCATAATTGTGCGGATCATCTCCAAAAGATATTCCCAAATTGTATGATAAACCAGAACTGATATGAAAACCACCCCAACCATAAGTTTCAACATGAGGTGTACCATGATAATACACACGAATATTGGCTGTATCACCAAAATTTATGGATGTTTGCAACGGAATACGAATTTTATTGGAATTATAGGTAAATGTATTATTTATTCCGTTAACAAATACAGAATCAACACTTAACATCAGAAGTTCAAGTGTAATATTGCTTACATTATTTAGTTTCGACTTAAGTTTTACATCCGTATAACCGCTTAATTGATTTGAATATTTATATGCAATATCCAGATTGATATCATAATGAATTACATCTATAGTATCACTAATGAGAGCTTTAGCATTTTTTTGATTTGCAATTAATTGAAACGAGAACAGAAATAAAATTGTAAAAAATGGAAATAATTTACGCATAACAATGTGTATTTAAATATGAAAGCAAAAATACAAAAATCATTTTATTATAAAACAAATTAAATCTGCAGCACAATTAGCTTTTTTTGTTTAAAAAAACTAATTTTGCAAAAAAAATCAAAATGGGTTCCTTTTTAACTGAAAAAAATAAATTGAACATTGGAATTCTAACAATTTCCACTTCGGCATATATTTTTTCCTACCTTTTTGTACTGTTTGTATATCAGTTCACTACTTCTTTTATGGCTGCACAATATCATGTCAGAACTATACTTTACCTTGATAAAATTTCATTTATAACTCAAGATAATTCTCCTTTTTGGTATTCAGACTCAGTTCTTTCCGTTTTTTTTGCAAGTCCAATCGTAAGTTTGTTTTTTATTTTTACACTTATTTGGCTTTATCATAAATTTATTGATGATGAAAGCATAATAAAACATTTTTTCTTATGGGGCGCTATACATTTCATAAATAGACTTTTAGGTACATTTATTATTGGTACAATTTTCTATCTTTATGAATCGAATTTAATAGCTGATTGGCTGTATTTAGGAATGGAGATGAAAATCCTGATTGTTTCTTTATCGTTTATTCTAATGATAGTTATAGGTCGATTTACAGCTTTCCCTTTGTTGGCTTCTGCTGATTCTCCTACT
>CAZWRD010000256.1:0-3135 GCA_964636105.1 uncultured Bacteroides sp. | reverse complement strand
GCGCAGTTGGTGCGGGTGAGGAGTCAGACGACGTACTATATTCTCTCAAGAATGAAGGGGATTTGTAAGGTTTGGTCCGATCGGCAAAGAGCCTCAATCGGCGAAAGTTAATAAGCTTCAAGCGCCTAGGGCTGATATGGCCTGATCCTGCAATTAGAATTTGATTTAGAATAATTCTAAACTATGTTGACGGGCTGATGAACAGCCTCAAACAGATGGATCGGGGTGCCTTGAGCGATGCTCTGGATCATTCCGGTCAAAGAACTACCCCCCAAAGGGAAACGGTATTCAGCGTTCTTTTGGATCAGAGGGATCATCCGACGGCCGATGAAGTGTACGCCCGGACCAAGTCACGGATGCCCACCATCTCCATGGCCACTGTCTACAACTGTCTGGAAACCTTGGTCAGCTGCGGTTTGGTGAAGCAGGTCAATATTGAGCGGGAACCCACCCGCTACTGCCCGAATCTTTCTCCCCATGCTCATTTTCACTGTCGCGAGACGGGCCGGGTGTACGACGTTCCGGTCCCGTCAGGCATGATGCAGGAATTAGCCGGAGTTTTGCCGGGGGAGTACGAGGCGGACTCGGTGGAGTTGGTCTTCCGTGGCCATTTGGCGAAAGGAAAAACAAAATGAAGAACTCGCTCGAAATCAAAGGACTGAAAGCGTCGATCAACGGCACTGAAAGTTTACATGGGTTGAACTTGACGATTCCGAAGGGAGAGGTGCATGCGATTATGGGGAAGAATGGGTCGGGCAAGAGCACCTTGGCTAAAGTGATGGCGGGGCATCCTGATTATGAGGTGACGGGAGGAGATGTGTTGTTGGATGGAAAGACAATTTTGGGTCTGGATCCGGATGTTCGGGCTCGGGAAGGGCTTTTCCTTGCCTTCCAGTACCCTAGCGAAATTCCCGGAGTGACGATTGCCAATTTCATGAGGGCGGCGCTCAACGCCAGGCGTCCAGAGGGGCAGGAGATCGACGCGGTGGAGTATTACAACGAGCTCTACAAGAAGATGGATCTGTTGAAGATCGATCGTTCTTTCACTTCCAGGGCCGTGAATGACGGTTTTTCGGGAGGGGAAAAGAAAAAGAACGAGATTTTACAAATGGCCATGCTGGAGCCGAAGTATGCGGTGCTGGATGAAACTGATTCGGGGTTAGATATCGACGCGCTGAAGATTGTCTCCCATGGGGTGAACAGTCTCCGTGGTCCCAAGATGGGGATTTTGGTGATCACCCACTATCAACGCTTACTCGACTATATTGTGCCGGACGTGGTTCACGTGATGGTGGATGGCCGGATCGTGAAGAGTGGTCCGAAGGAGCTGGCCTTGGAGATGGAAAAGAAAGGGTACGACTGGGTCGAAAACCTAGTGACGGCCTAAGGAAATATTATGAGTGAAACAAACACGTTAGAAAAACCAGACCTGAAGATTGATCAGGATCAGGGAAACTTTTCCTATCCGGAGGATTACGCCTTTGATGCAGGTACGGGTCTCACTGAGAAGACGATCGATTACATTTGTGATGCGAAAGAAGACCCAGATTGGGTTCGTGAGTTTCGAAAGAAAGCATTAAAAGTTTTTAAAGACAAACCTTTGCCGACTCACTGGGCCAGTAAAGATCTGGAGAGCATCCATTTTGATGACTTTCGTTACTATCTGTCGAAAGGGGCGAAGCCAAAGCGTACGTGGGATGAGGTTCCAGATGACGTAAAGAAGACCTTTGAAAGATTGGGAATCCCTGAAAAAGAGCGGGCGTTCTTGGCGGGTGTGGAAGCGCAGTTCGACAGTGAGGCGGCTTACTCGAACATCAAAAAAGCCGTGGCAGAGCAGGGGGTGATCTTTGTGGGAAGTCGGGAAGGGCTAAAGGACCATCCTGAGATATTCAGGAAGTGGTTTGGGAAAGTGATTCCGACCGCGGACAATAAGTTCTCTGCCTTAAATAGTGCGGTATTTTCAGGGGGCTCCTTTATTTACGTGCCTAAGGGCGTGAAGGTGAAGCACCCATTGCAGGCATATTTCAGAATCAATGCGGAGAATTTTGGCCAGTTTGAGCGGACCTTGATCATCGTCGATGAGGGAGCAGAGCTGACGTACATGGAGGGTTGCACAGCCCCCAAATTTGATTCGGTTACCTTGCACAGTGCGGTGGTTGAGTTGGTGGCGATGAAGGGCGCGAAGCTGCAGTACATCACCGTGCAGAACTGGAGTCCGAATGTGTTTAATTTGGTTACGAAGAGGGGATTGGCGCATGAGGAATCGGAGATTAAATGGATCGATTGCAATATCGGGTCCCGTCTGACGATGAAGTATCCCGGGGTGATTCTGAAGGGTCGTAAGGCGCGGGGTGAAGTTCTCTCCATCGCGCTGGCGAACAGCGGTCAGCATCAGGATACCGGTGCGAAGATGATTCATGCGGCAGATGAGACCACTTCCAATATTATATCAAAATCGATATCGATTGGGTCGGGTCGGGCTACCTATCGGGGATTGGTTCATATCCCGAGACATTTGAAAGGTTGTAAAAATAACACCGAGTGCGATGCGCTCCTCATCAATACGGAGTCTAGGACGGACACCTATCCGGCGATTGTAACCCGGGGAGAAGGGAATTCGGTTCAGCATGAGGCCAGTGTGTCGAAGGTGAGTGCGGAGCAGATTTTTTATATGCAGCAGAGGGGATTGACAGAGGGGCAGGCGATGAGTTTGAGCGTGAACGGGTTCGTCAATGATCTCGTCCGCCAGTTTCCGATGGAATACAGTGTCGAATTGAAACGGCTGATCGACCTCGAGATGGAGGGGTCGGTGGGCTAAATGAAACGAATCCATCCAAGAGGAGAAACCTGACCATGGCCGATACTGCCAATCGCTACCCAGAAAATATTCCGGGAGCTTACTACGTCGATAACCAGTGCATTGACTGCGATCTGTGCCGGGAGACAGCACCAGCCAGCTTCAAACGGAATGACGATGGTGGATATTCCTTCGTCTACAAGCAGCCCGAAAGTCCCGAGGAGCAGAAGCTTGCGAAAGAGGCGATGGAAGGTTGTCCGGTTGAAGCGATCGGTAGCAACGGCGCCTGAGGCAAACGTGTCGGGAAAACTTGGGCAAACTCCTTTGGGTCGGAATGG
>CAZWRD010000255.1:0-3159 GCA_964636105.1 uncultured Bacteroides sp. | reverse complement strand
AGATGTACTGAAGGTGGATATGAAATCTGGTGGCGGTTTTGCAGTGATTTTGAAGCGAAAATAGCTTATTCTACAAAAACAGCTTTCAAGTCGGAGGTCCAGCAATGGCTTCCAAACTAGCAGCAAAATCATACGGATGATCAGCGATCAGGTAAAACAAGTATAGAAGCACAGGGCAGATTTTGAATCTTCGAATTCATTACATTAGGAGAAGCGTATTGGATATAACAAATTTGCGTTAAAAGCGCCTCTTTCGTAAATTTATGGCGATTATCCATCTTTTGTGTGCTATTGTAAAAAAAAGATTCTCAAATGGAAAGTGACAAAAGAAAAATTGCATCTATTTCTGCAAATTTTATCCATGGAACAGCTGAACGAGTTTCTTTTGAGTCTGTTGTTCCTGCTGATAAATCAGAGAAAGAAGTATTTTGGACTACGATATTGGTTAATAATATTACCAGCAGATTTGAATATAAAAAAATTGAGTCTAATCCTGATGATTCATGTGGGAACCATGATGTCATTATCACAATGAATCATGGCTCAATTATCGGGGTTCAAGTTACGGAACTAACTTATGAGTTTGAACGAGCCAGAAAACATATAAAATCGGATTATATAAATAAAATAATTCAAGAGATAAAGCATACAGATTTAGAATCAATTGAAAAAGTTGTATTTAGTTTTAATTTTCCACATACAGAAACTAAAAAACCAAACTCTGAAAAGCCTAAAATGGTTGTTGATGCGATAAGAAAATTAATAGCAAATAAAATCGAAGAAAAGATACACCAATTTGAATTTGGTAATGTAGTATGTCATTTGGTAAAAGAAGGTGATTTTTTTATTCCTAATGTAAATAACATTGGAATTGATGTCAATTTTGACATTTTACCTCATACTCTTGATATGTATTCAGAATGTATTGATGCAATTGTCTCAAAAAAAAGTAATTCATTATCAAGTTGGTTGTTAATTTGGAGTTTAGAGTTTTGGAAAGACAGACATTGGTTAGGAAATGAGCTAATTGATTATATGAAAAGTCAATTTAAAGAATCTAAATTTGAAAAGGTTTTCTTTATTGAATCAATGGATGGAGATGGATTCTTTCAAGCGAATCTAAAGATAGATGTGATAAAATAACAACAGCACACAACAGCAAGTAGGCTCAATGCCGCAGAAAGCTTTCTGCTATTCGGATAAAGAGCTGCAATAGCGGCACAGAGTCAACTCGCAACCGTTGTAGGGCATTAAGACTCGTCCTAAAAAAGGGTGTAAAACATTTGGTAATTATGCATAAAAATGAAAAACAAAATGAAGTTAACCAATGAACTAAAAAATTTCTTCAAGAAATACAGTGAATATGAAACGAGAATATTAGAACCAACCCTCAATGAAATTAAAGTTGGTTTGAGGGAAATAGAAAGACCTGAATACTGGAGCAAGTACATGACGAGCAATGGTGTAGCAACTCCGTCACCAATAAAGTTAATAATGTTTCGAATTAAACATCCAGAAAAGGTCGTAGAAAAAATTTTTCGTAAACCTGAATTATTTCCAAACAAGCTCTCGTTGGATAGCCTTAATAAAATGCATGATACAATAGGCGTCAGAGTTATAGTTTATTTCTCATCACAGTTATCTTTGATTGATAGAGAGCTGAGAAATTCAAGTTTTATTGAGTTAGATAAAGACACTCCACCAGAAGCCTTCTCTGAACCTGAAAAACTTCGCAGATTGGGGCTGTCTCATATTGAGAACAAACAAAAAGAAAGCGGGTACAGCTCAATTCATTATATGGCTCGACTTAAGAAAAGTTCCGTTCCCCTTGAGGAACGTCCAGTATTTGAAATACAAGTTCGAACACTTGCTCAAGAACTATGGTGTGAATTGGAACATGTGCTATCATATAAACCTGAAACAAGACCTCATTTTTCAGCGAAACGGAGATTTCAGATATTAAGCAGAGAAGTTTCGGTTATTGATGAACATTTTAATTTGCTTTATGAAGAGCTAATATACAATCAAGAAATTGTCACATACAAGGACTCTGATATTCTAACATTTGAGAATACGCCAAAAGTTTTATCTGAAATTAATGTTCAATGTGCATTGACCGAATTGAATCCGATTTTAAAAACTCTATTTAGTAGTGGGATAAAAACAGTTGGGGAGTTTTTAAGGATTGCAACCCCTTTACGGGTTACCACAATCCGAAATAACTACGTTTCTATTAAAGGACATTCACCAGACAATATTGAGTTGATATCTACTTTATCAATTCTAAACAAGGTAGAATCAAAAGATGCAGAAATTGAACGAATTAAAGCTCATATTCAATTTCAAAATTTAGACTTAAATAAAATGTAATAAGAAACGCACTACAACACACAAAATAGCCAATAAGGGTTTCAACGGTATGCGAAAGTTTGTAGCCCGCTTCAACTTTCCATGCTCCATAATAGGAAATCGCCTACAATCCCTTCCTGGCCATATTGTCAAAGTTAGTCAGAATTATAAAAACAGACAACTTCTAAAATATGTTAGGATTAAGAACAACAATTTACAAGGTGGGTGACATAAATAAGGCGAAAGATTGGTATGCAAACGCCTTCTTGACTCAGCCTTACTTTGACGAACCGAATTATGTAGGATTTAACATCGGTGGTTATGAATTAGGACTTCAACCAGAAGAAAATCCGACAACTGAAAAAGTTGAAAGTGTAGTATCATATTGGGGTGTGGACGATATAAAAGACACATACAAGAGACTCATTAGCATTGGGGCAACAGAAAATGAACCACCTTACAATGTTGGTGATGACGTAATGACTGCGACTTTAAAAGACCCTTTTGGCAACGTAATAGGACTAATTTATAATCCACATTTCAAAATCAAAGAGTAATTATAATGGCATCAGACCAAAACTTTGTAGACTTCATAACAGAGCAAATCCAAAAAGCAGGAACGATAACTGCTAAGAAGATGTTTGGAGAGTATGGAATTTATTGTGACGGAAAAATATTTGGAGTAATTTGCGACAATAAACTATTCATTAAGCCAACAAAAGAAGGACGAGAGTTTATTGGCGACCCAATTGAGTTGCCTCCTTATGAAGGAGCCAAACCAAGTTTCTTAATTGAAGACAAAATTGAAGA
>CAZWRD010000254.1:0-3163 GCA_964636105.1 uncultured Bacteroides sp. | reverse complement strand
TATGTGATCAAAAACCCTCAACAATGTTGGGGGTTTTTTATTTTTTATAATTTTCTGATATATATGTAAGAAATTACGCAATATATCGATGAGAAAATTTAATCCTTACCACCAACATTTGTTAGTTAGATGTTGGGCAACTAATCCACCTAAAAAGGTGGAAGAATTGAATAATTGGTTCATAAATTTAGTTGAAAAGGTGGGGATGAAGGTTGTCGCTGGGCCAACAAGTGTATATATATCGGATCCAGGTAATGAAGGTTTGACTGGTACTGTAACTTTGGCGACTTCACATGCTTCCATACATATATGGGATAATTTAGACTTACCTATGGTACAATTTGACATTTATTCCTGTAAATCTTTTACTTTGGAACAAGTTATGGAATGTTTCAAATCATTCGGATTAGTCAAAGCGGAATGGGTAATGATTGATAGAAATAATAAACCTCTCATTACTTCTGAGGGAACTTGGGAATAAATTTTATATCAAAACTTTTTTAACTGATTTATTTCATTTACCTTTGTAATCAACTAAAAAAAGGGAATATGAATAAATTTAAAAAATCGGAGTTAGCTCTCCTTGTAATTGTATTGAGCCTGATTGCAGTATCGGAATACTATTTCGTAGTCTTGAACGATCCCCTCAAAGCAATCTTCATTGGATTGTGGTGCCCCACTATTTTGCTTTTTGTAATAATCTTTAATCTTAAGGGTAGAAATGGAAAATCTTGATGTAATAATTTTATCTGCATTTGTTACGATTGGATTTTTAATCTTTATTGTAGGCTGCCTTAGAGAATTCTCTAAAATGGAAAAAGAAGAGTACACATATAATTCCACTCGTAAAAAGTTTGGTAGAGACGCAGTGTATGATATGATGGAACGATTGTTTGATGATACTAAACAAACAAAAGAAGATAAGGTTAAACTAATTAAAACACTTGATAGAACTATTGCTGATATGGAATCGGATGGTATGTATTTTTCTGATGAAGTAAAGGAGAAGTTGGAAAAAGAAAGAGAAGATTTATTCTGTGAGTATAGTGGATTACCATCAGTGAAATCTTATGATAACAACCAAAAATGAAAAAAGAAATCAACGTAACAAATAGAAAATCCGCATTGGTAGAACTCAAAGATTATTGTGTTGGTTCTATGGGAAAGGACAAAGAAAAAGAGGGTCATTTCCTTGAAGTTACCGAGTGGTCAAATGGTGAAGGATATGATATTCATATTAACGACTCCGAAGGAGAACGTCAAATTCATGTTTCATATGGTCAGTTTGACGCCATCAAAGCTTGTATTAAAGTAATTGATAAGCCACATTTTAAGAAATAACTATATTTCATAATATTTATACCTAATGAAAGTTTGTATCAAAAATTCAAGTTCGGGTGTAAATAAAGATCAAATAGATGTTGTGTCTTCATTCATTCATTTTTTACAAGACCAACTACCATTATCTAAAGACATCCATATTACATTTACGGATAATGAAAAAGATACTGGTACCACAGGAATGAGGATACCTGGTAGTAAAATGTTTATTTTGGTAAAAAATAGAATGTTGATTGATATTCTTAGAACTCTATCTCATGAATGGGTTCACGAATATCAATTTCAAAAACTAGGATTGGATGATAAGAAAAAAATACAAGATGTTGGAGGTCCTGAAGAGAATATGAGTAATGTTCTTTCGGGTATCTTCATCAAAAAATTTGATCAAAGCAATCCAAATTTCAAAAACAAACTTTACGAAGGTAAGAAGGGTGAGAAAAACAATTCTATCTACGACGAAATTGAGGAAATTGAACGAACGGTAGAGGATTTATCTCGAAATTATGGTATTGATACATCAGTAGAAGAAATCGTAAGGGCTTTAAAAAATGCTGATGAAATCGAAATCCCTTATCAAGTGTGGGCCAGATTGGAAAACACCCATTCCAACTTAATAAGAGTCGGAGAGATGGATAAGGTCAAGAAGATTGCTAAAGAATTTGATAAAGCTAATCCATTGAAATTAGCTAAAGACCTTAAGAAGGGTGTCTATAATAGACCTCTCATTCTCAAGTTTGAAGATAGATATTATTTGATTGCTGGAAACACTAGACTTTCAACAGCGGCAGCCATTGGTATGGTTCCTTTAGTAATTATAGGTGAGATATAATCTTTCAAGGATTGTAGTCCCAATTTTCATCTGAAGGCCGCCATTTACTATAGTCCTCTGACTTCCAAATCTTTGTTGAATATCTGAAATAAGGAATTTGTGTTACGTTCGAGGTTCTACTCGGTTGATACCATCTTGTTCGGTTATTAGGTTGGGCACATATCTGTCCATTTTCTAATTTGGATATATTGTAACATTTGTGTTCATTAGGAGTTTCACTCCATCCACAATCTATTTCATTTGGATCCGAGTGAGTTGTATCGATTGTAAACAAATATTCACCTTCAACAATACTTTGGTCCTTCATTGTAGTGTAGGTTTTAACACCTCTCAGGACACGTTTCTCAATTACAGATATGTTGTATGACAGGCAATCCCAAAGTTGTAAGAAATCCAAAGGAAATACCTTATCGTTCGGTTGTGGTTCTCTCCAACGGAATGCGTGTATTGGTAGTTTATCGTAAACCGCACCAAACTTATCAACATAAGTTTCGAATAACAAGGCTCGATTTGGAATAGATTTTACGCTGACCCAATGACCTTTCTCCCATTCTCCATCACCCAAATAATTTCCTGACTCATCTTTTTGAAAATCATATAAAAACTTTTTATCTATAAAAACCTCTACGGGTGGGATGTTTGCGACTAAGTAACTCATATAGTAAATACCTCTTTATTATAATATAACTTTTTATTATTTTTATAACATGGATATAAATAAGTTTTTAGAAAAAGTTTCGTGGAAACTGCATAGAGTCAGTTTCAAAATTAGTTTGTTTTCTATTGGATATTATGGAGACGCTTCAGCATTTAACTTCAGATTTTTTACAGTTCTTAATAAACTACACGAGAGTTCATTATTATCTTTTTCGTTTAGGTTACCAAATAAAACTTATGTAAAGAGGTTTGTTATTGACCATTGGGATTTTTTGTTTTTAAGGCGTCCCTTATACAAAAAATATGAAAGTTTGATAGACAAAGAATTGTGGACAG
>CAZWRD010000253.1:0-3169 GCA_964636105.1 uncultured Bacteroides sp. | reverse complement strand
ATCCGTTGGAACAACGGATCACGTATTCGCCGGGGGGCATATCTTCCAGGGCGGCGATAATCGCCGGTAATTTGCTTGGCTGGTTCGCGGCGTTGGCGCTGATCAATCGTTTACCGGCGGCGGAACGTAGAGAATAGCACTTGTACGGTAACTTGGCGATTTTGGCCTGGTGCTGTTTTAATTCCATTATCTAAAATTTTTAGGGCTTTCTTCGCTGATCAAAACATAGTTACATTGGAAGTGGTGCGCGCGTGCTTTACCCATTGCGGAATTACCGGCTTCGCCGTATGCGGAAAACGGAGGAAAAAATCCACCGGATCCGGCCGCAAAACTAAAAACTTCATTTGTAAAATCCTGTCTAAATGTAGGCGCTACAACGTTGGTAATTGGGCTGGCTAGGGGCGCGTATGTTTGGGCGGTTGCTACCAAATTTTGATAACCCTGTGCGCCGGTCATTATGTTATTACCAGAGTAACCAAAATAATTATTTAGTGGGTCAAATTGCGGAGCAACCGCAACGGCGCTTGTAACGGTGTCTTGATTGAGCATTGTGAAATAAATCGAAAGATCCCGATCGGTTTTTAAATACAAGCTTCTATAATCCGTATGATCCCCGGCCGGCATTTGATACGGTGAACCTGGATTAGTTGGGTTTTCATAGGGCAAAGCTGCTTCGTTTTTCATTTGCAAATCGGCATGTGCCTCGTGCCAATAAACGTTGTATCCATTGGAATTGTAAAAATTAACAAATTGAATTGCTAATTGAAAATTAAAATTGGTTCCGTCAATTGCTCCCATATTTGGTAACAATGGTTTGTACCAATACTCGTAAATAACAATATAAGATTTATCCGGTACCTTTAAAATAAGGTTTTCGGCCATTGCACCGGAAAAGGTTTTATGTTCGCCTTTGCCCTGGTGGATCAACTGTTCTAAATAATATGGAATCATAAGGGTAAATTTAACAAAAAAGGCGGCCTATTAGACCGCCTTTTTTCAATTATCGGCCAATTTTAGATATAGTAAACAACCAGGTAACCAACCGCCTGGGCGCCGGCATTATTAAAGTTAAAAACAATCGTGTCTTGACCATTCAACGGACGTGGAAAAGGGAAATAATCGCGATCGCTAGTAGCTCCGTTTACTTGAAAATGCTGAATCAAGGTTGAATCTACTACAACGTCATTATTAATCACCAATTGGGTAATTACGGCGCCGGCTGGTTGGGCTAAAAAGAAAAAACTAAAACCAAGAAAGTTTTTAGCCATCCCGGATAGATCAACGCTAAAAGAGCTAGTTGCGGCGCCAATAGTTATCGTAAAACCTTTTGTTCGTACGCCGTTTGAATACGCCTCGCGCATAGCCATAGCGCGATCGCTAGCGGCGGCGCGTGCTGGCGCCAGGTTGGGTACAAATTGGGAGGCTTGGGCCTGGCCCTGTCCTCCCCTAAAAAATTTGGCCATTAGTAGTTATTCCGGGGATTAAACAGTTTACCGTAACCCTTCAAATAACAACGCAAAAGGCGAGCGTTGGAAAGTGCCGCCGCGCTTGGCGCAAGAGGCAAACGAAAATTTACAAAAAATTGCACTTGTGGAGGAATTACAATATTTGTAAATAAACGAACAATGTTATATCGCCGCGCTTCGTTTGTTACTGAAGTTTTGGTATTAATGTTATTAATTGGCGAAATTAAAGATCCAGCAAAAAGGGGCATATCCTTAACAACCCTGGTATTTCCGACGATTACATCAAACATCCCTAAAATCGCATAACCCGTGTTTAGGTCCATAATATTTGCGGTTTCATTTTCATAATTCGCAAAGGCAATTTCTTTAATTACCATACCTTCGCCAGGCTCAAATCTGTTATCGGTGATATTGGTTGTTGGAACCTGTCCCGATAGTGTCGAAGTTTTGCTTGGGATTTCACTAAAAAATGAATAGGTTGTTCGTCCGGCCATATTTACGCCATCGTAAATAACGCGCGTGGTTCCTTGCATTTGGTCCATCTGCGCACCTAGTGCGCGATTCGCTTGCAAAAACTTATTTACTTGTTCTTGCTGAGCGGCAAAGGGTACATTTTGCATACCTTAAAAAGTTGATTTTGTGTTAAGAAGTGTTCCGGTACCATAGGCGGCCAAAACAAAACTTTGACCGTTTAAATTGGTGTTTTCAATACCAATTTGTAAAGTTGCGTAAAATTCAACTTGCGGCGGAATTACGATTGGCGTTTCTAAACGGAAAACGGATGAAGTAGTTGTTTCGCTTACTGATTCGCCCATATCAAAACGCGAATAACCGATAATCTCTAGATCTTTTATTACGCGTTGATTTCCAATATAAAAATTCAAGATTCCGCCTCGAATATTTAGAATATTACTTATGGTTGTTAATTCATAAGTTGGCGTCGCGGTTGTGTATTGAAATGTGCTAAATCCTTGAATTGCCAAGGATTCGCCAACCTCAAAACGATTGCTTGAAAGATTTGTTGCGGGGTAAACTCTAGCACTTACGCCACTAAAAAAACTTAGTGTTTGATTGGTGGCGGTTGTCGCAATATTTACGGTGTCATAAATTACCCTGGTGGTTCCTTGCATATTAGGAACCGCGGTATTGCCTAGGCGCTGATTTACGCCTACGATTTGTTGGCTAACTTTCATTTCTTAGATCCTCCTAATTTTAATAAACGTTGGCGTAATTGCTGGCGTAGATATCCTCGGAAAGGCCGGCGTAATCGCCGCCGCCATCCTGGAGGCCGTAAGGCAACAACAAAGGATCGACGCCTTCGGAAATAGGTAGTTCAAAATCATTTTCGGAAAGTCCTACCAAGGTTCCGGCGCCAAGGCCTTTGGCTAGTTTAATACCGGCAACCGCTCCCATCCCGGCGGCGATCGCTGGGCGCTTGAAAAATGCACCGGTCAAAACAGACGCGCCAACCAATAAAAGGCCTTTGTTTGTTTCGCTTTGTGCGTCCAAGAATTTTTGATTTGCAACAAACGAGGCAATTACGCCACCGATCGCGCCTTGTACGGCGTCCATTACGCCCATACGCAAATTTGCGCGGCCGAACGGTCCTTGGGAAAGGCCGCGGCGCTTACGACGGACGGCGGTTTTTGCTTTGCGATAAACTACGCGGGTTTTGCGCTTGGCGCTGGTGGTTGATCTTTTTT
>CAZWRD010000252.1:0-3170 GCA_964636105.1 uncultured Bacteroides sp. | reverse complement strand
CAATTGATGAGGATTTTGTAATAAAGCATGGTCAGCAACATTTGATTTGTGTTACTACTTTTTTTGATGAACAGAAGATAGGTATGTCCATCTCTGATTCAGGATGCGGGGTTGACAAAGAGAGACAAAACAAGATATTTGAATTTGGAGTTTCAAGTAAAGGCTCAACAGGATTTGGTCTTTATTACTGCAAAAATTTTGTTGAGGCTAATAATGGCACATTGACACTTGAAAGCGAAGGTAAAGGAAAAGGGGCAAAAGTTATATTGGAGATTTTGATAGCAGTAAAGCTATAATTGGTAACGGAAAAATTTTAATATGAAAAATGAAATAAACAGAAGAATCCTTGTAATTGATGACGATGAGGGAATCAGGAAGAGCTATCAAGGGATACTGGTGCAGGAGAAGGAACCTGAGATGTTTTCCATGGGCAGAGAACTGTTTAGTATTGATTCTGATAAATCCAAAGCTGTTAAATTACCCTCCTTTGAAACAACATATGAGTTGTCAATGGCAAACAACGGAATAGATGGCATTGAGAAAGTCAAAGCATCAATAGTTGAAAATCGCCCATTTGCAGTTGCATTTATTGATATGAAAATGCCGGGCATTAACGGTGCCGAGACATCTGCAAAAATATGGGAGATTGATCCTGACATCAAGATAGTTATTGTTACTGCCTATAGCGACTACTCCCTTGAAGACATCATAGCCGTTACCGGTAGAGATGATATTTTTTACCTGAGAAAACCCTTTAACCATGAAGAGATTAGTCAGTTTGCAAGGGCACTTATAAATACATGGGAGCTTGAAAAAGAGCAAAGGTGGCTGACCTTTGAGTTGAGTCAGAGTGAGCAGTCATACCGCAATCAGTTTATCCAGAATTCAGCAATAATGCTTTTAATCGAGCCGGAAAATGGCCAGATTATTGATGCCAATATAGCAGCAGTAAGGTTTTATGGTTTTGACCGCCAATCCCTCCTCTCTATGTGTATTAAAGAGCTCAATACTTTACCTGCTGAAGAGGTTGCTGAAAGAATGCGAACTGTTCCTGAGTCGGAAGGTAAAAGGTTTGAGTTCCAGCATCGGCTCGCAGATGGTTCAATTCGTGATGTGGAAGTATCCTCAAGCTGTATTTTTTTTAGCAAAAGAAAGATTATCCATTCAATTATCCATGACATCACAGCACGGAAGATTGCTGCAAAGGTAATTGATATGCAGAATGAGCGTTTAAGCGGTATTATTGAAGGCACCCGTACCGGCACATGGGAATGGAATGTTCAAACTGGAGAAACCATCTATAATGAACGATGGGCAAAGATGATCGGATACACATTGGAAGAGATTTCGCCAACTTCCATTGAGACAGGGATGAAGTTTACCTTTCCTGATGATTTAAAGGAGAGGGAGAAAGTGCTTGAGCGACACTTTCAGGGAGAGCTTGACTATTATGAATTTGAGTCAAGGATGCAGCATAAAGATGGTAACTGGATTTGGGTTCTGGATAGAGGCAAGGTAACAACATGGACAGATGATGGAAAGCCTCTCTGGATGCTGGGGACTCATCAGGATATTACCCAACGCAAACTGATGGAGCAGGATTTGCGTGATAATGAAAACATGCAGCGTATCCTGCTTGATAATATTCAGATACAGGTGTGGTATCTTACAGATGACCATACTTATGGGGCTGTAAATCAGTTTCACGCTGAATTTAACGGATTGAAAAAAGAAGACCTTGCATTCAAAGACATGTATGACATATTTCCAAAGGAGATGGTGGAAATTTGCCGTCAGAGCAATATTGAGGTTTTTACCACTGGCAAGTCAACGCTCACAGAAGAGTGGGTGCCTCATGTGTCGGGTGAAAATAGACTCTGTTCTATTTTGAAATATCCAAAACTCGATTCTAACGGCAAAGTTGAGTATGTTGTCTGTTCTGCTGAGGACATAACAGACCGAAAGCGTGCTGAAGCATCTCTTTTACAAACCAACCTCCAGCTTGAAGATGCAATTTGCAGAGCAAATCAGATGGCTATAGAGGGACAGATGGCAAACATTGCAAAGAGCGAGTTTCTTGCAAACATGAGCCATGAAATCAGAACTCCAATGAACGGCGTTATTGGCATGACCGACCTTCTTCTTGATACAAACCTTGACCATGAACAGAGTCATTTTGCCTCTACGATCCGTTCAAGTGCTGAATCTCTTCTCTCTCTTATCAACGATATTCTCGATTTTTCCAAAATTGAGGCAAAAAAACTTGATCTTGAGATTCTCAATTTTGATCTGTCCAATCTTCTCGATGATTTTGTATCAACTATGGCGATAAAATCTTATGAAAAGGGAATTGAGCTTATTTGTGACTTAGAACCTGATGTGCCTGTGATGCTGAAAGGAGACCCAGGAAGGCTGCGTCAGATTCTCACCAATCTTACAGGCAATGCGATAAAGTTCACAAATAAAGGCGATGTCATCATTAGAGTTGGAAAAGTGGAAGATAATGAACAAAATGTTATGTTGAGATTTTCTGTAAAAGATACAGGTATCGGCATTCCTAAAGATAAAATTTCCAAACTCTTTGATAAATTTACGCAGGCAGACTCTTCAACCACCAGAAAATATGGAGGAACAGGTCTTGGGTTGGCAATATCAAAGCAGCTTTCCGAACTTATGGGTGGTGAGATTGGGATAAACAGCGAAGAGGGTAAAGGTTCAGAGTTTTGGTTTACCGCCTATTTTGCAAAACAGTTAGAAGATCAGAATAAAAATGAAGATGGGAAAAAGAGTGAAGATACCCGCAACCTTGCAGACCTTGAGAATGTCCGTGTTTTGATTGTAGATGACAATGCAACCAATAGAGAGATTTTAATGAAGCGTTTAGCTTCATGGGGAATGCGTCCATCAGAAGCAGAAGATGCCCCAGCAGCACTTCATGCTGTTTATAATGGTGTTAAAGCCAATGATCCATTTAAGATAGCCTTGATTGATATGCAGATGCCGGACATGGACGGTGAAAGTCTTGGTCGTGCAATTAAATTAGACCAGAGCATTGCAGATATTAAAATGGTTATGCTTACTTCTTTTGGAAAAAGAGGCGATGCTAAACATTTTTCAGATATAGGGTTTGACGGCTATTTGACCAAACCTATAAGATACCATGAACTTAT
>CAZWRD010000251.1:0-3171 GCA_964636105.1 uncultured Bacteroides sp. | reverse complement strand
ATAAGAATTAAGCTTTATTTTTAAAAATATATTACCTTTGGTTCAATATTTGCTTATAACTATCAATGGTAATATTAAGGTAAATCAGTAATCCTAAAGAGAATAACTTATAATTATTCCTTGCCTTTTTTTAAATGGTTGAGCTATTATTTTGATTTCCTATTATGTAAAATAAAAAGTACAAAAGTAAATGAATAACAATGAATTAATTGAATTGGTTGATGAACTTAGGTCTTACCCAAATGAAAATGAGTGTCTTGAATTTAAGACCAATACAGCCACAACTAATGACAGACTAGGGCAGTATATTTCATCTTTATCTAATGCGGCATGTATTTTAAATAAAGATTTTGCTTACTTACTTTTTGGTATTGAAGATAAAACTCACAATGTTGTAGGAACATCATTTAATTTTAAAACAAGAAAAGAGGGGAATGAAGAACTTGAATTATGGATTAGAAGATATTTAAGTCCATCAGTTCGTTTTCAGTATTTTGTATGTAAATATCATAAAAAATATGTTGAAATTTTTAAAATACCAGCAGCAACATCAGAACCAACAAATTTTAAAAGAATTCCTTATATACGCTTTAATAGCAGTTTAACAGATTTGAGAAATTATCCCGAATTCATAAAAGCAATATATAATTCGGAGGAAGATTGGTCATCAAAAATAATTGAGAATGCAAGTATTGATGATTTAGATGAAAATGCAATTGCTAAAGCTAGAGAAAAATTTAAAGAAAAAAAAGAAGGCACAGTTCTGTTCAATCATATTGATAGCTGGAATAACAAAACTTTTCTTGATAAGGCTAAAATAACCATTGGAGGTAAAATTACCAATACTGCAATAATCCTTTTAGGAAAAGAAGAATCAGCTCATTATTTGTTGCCAGCTGTTGCTCAAATTACCTGGAAATTAGACACAGAAGAAAAAGCATATGAACATTTTGAAATTCCTCTTTTTATTACAATAAATCAGGTTTTGACAAGAATTAGAAACGTAAAATATAAATTTTTCCCTGACAACCAGTTGCTTTCTGTTGAAGTTAATAAATACGAACCAAAAGTAATACTCGAAGCTTTGAATAATTGCATTGCACATCAGGATTATAGCTATAACTCTCGTATAATTATTACAGAACAAATTAACAAATTAATTTTTTCAAATAAAGGAGGTTTTATTGAAGGCAATGCTGAGGATTACTCTGTGGGACAGAAAACCCCTGAAAAATACAGGAACCGATGGTTAGTTGATGCTATGGTAAATCTTAATATGATTGATACAATGGGTTATGGAATTTATCGTATGTATCTTGAACAACGCAAAAGATATTTTCCACTTCCTGATTATACAAAATCTTCTTTTGATAAAGTTATTTTGGAGATTTATGGTCATTCGATTGATGAAAACTATTCTAAGCTTCTTATTGATAAAAAAGACGATTTAAGTCTAACCGAAGTAATTTTGCTTGATAAAGTTCAAAAAGAGCAAATTATATCAGAAAATGCGGCTAAATTATTAAAGAAGAAGGGTTTGATTGAAGGAAGAAAACCTAATTATTTTATTTCTGAAAAAATAGCCGAAAAAACAGATCAAAGAGCAGATTATATAAAAAACAGAGGCTTTAAAGATCAGCACTATAAAAACATGATTTTAGAGTTAATTGAAAAATATGGTTCAGCTTCAAAATTAGATATTGACAAACTTATTTTAGATATACTTCCTGCCGTTTTAGATAATAATCAGAAGGGAAACAAAATAAGAAATATACTTTATGCAATGTCTAAAAGAGATAGAACTATTGTAAATCAAGGTACTAATAGAAATCCCGTTTGGATAAAGAATATCTAAAAGAGGGTTAAAAAAAATTCTTTAGATATACTTTTAGATAAATAGTTTTGATATTTATTTTACTAAACATAATAAAAACAAAATAAAAATGAGAAAATTAATATATTTATTGATAATGTGCTTATTAATATTTTCTTGCAGCAAATCATCGCTCAAATATTTACAAAAAGGGCAATACGATAATGCCATTGATAAATCAGTTAAAGAACTCCTGAAAGATCCGCAAAATTCCGAAGAGTTGTCAGTTCTATCGCAATCATACAAAATTGCCAATCAACGCGATAATCAAAAAATTGAGCAACTTCGCTTGAGTGGTCAGCCAGATATTTGGGATGGCATTTTTAATACCTATAGTTTATTGCAAAAACGTCAGGAAAAAGTAGCACGTTTAAGTCAGAATCTCTTAAATTTTATTGGATACCAATACGTTAATTATAATAATGAAATTGCTGAGGCAAAAAAGAAGGCTGCCGAGTATTTTTATGTACATGCTAAAAAATTACTTGAATCTAAAGACAGATTTAATGCCCGTATTGCATACGACGAATTGCAAAAGATAAAATCAATATTTCCTAATTATAAAGATACCGATGAGCTGATAAAAACAGCCTATAATATTGGCAACAGCTATGTTTTGCTTAAAATTGTAAATAACTCACAATCAATTCTGCCAACATCATTCGAATATGAATTAGCCAAAACAAGTGTTTCTGGTCTTAATCAAAAATGGATTATTTTTCATACCAAAGCCGTTGATAATTTTTATTATGATTATTATATTCGCTTAAATATCCGTATGATAGATATTTCTCCTGAAAGTCTCAACCAAAATCATTATACTGATACCAAACAGGTTTCTGATGGCTGGCAATATTTACTTGATGCCAATGGAAATGTGAAAAAAGATTCGTTGGGTAACGATATTAAAATACCAAAAACAAAGATAATAAGTTGCAAAGTAACCGAAATACAGCAATATAAAGCATGCGCAATTGCCGGAACCATTGATTTTATAAATAATGAAACCAATCAGACCATCAAATCGGAACCCATACGTGCCGAGTGGTTTTTCAAAAACTTTTATGCAACCACCATGGGCGATTTAAGTGCCTTATCGCAAGAATCAACACAAAAACTGCAATCAACATTTAAACCATTTCCTACAAATGGAGACATGATTATGCAATCGGGCAATATTATGAAAGAAATGACAAAAGATATTATTAGAAGGAATGCAAATTTGTTAAAATAGAGCATATTTATGACAAAAAGAATATTATTTATCGACACTACGCACCCAATTCTTTTAGAAGAGC
>CAZWRD010000250.1:0-3191 GCA_964636105.1 uncultured Bacteroides sp. | reverse complement strand
ATCAAGCCGAGGTCTTTCTTTCCAATTCCCTTGCCGCCCATGGCGAATTTGGCAACTGCTCCGCGCGGCGTGGCTTTGCTCGCCTGACCGCCGGTGTTGGAATACACTTCGGTGTCCAGCACGAGGATATTGACGTTGCGCCCGGAGGCGAGGACGTGATCCAAACCGCCGTAGCCGATGTCGTACGCCCAACCGTCGCCGCCCATGATCCAGACAGATTTCTTGACCAAGCTGTCGGCAATGCTGACCAAATCCTTGGCACGGTTGTCGCTGGATTTCGCCAGTTTGTCCTTCAAAGTTGCTACACGTTCGCGCTGTGCTTCGATGCCCGTTTCAGTGGATTGGTCAGCGGTCAAAATTGCCTTGACCAAATCTTCGCCGAGTTCTTTCTCGAATTGGGCGAGCAGTTCGTGTGCATATTCGCTCTGTTTGTCGAGGGTCAGGCGCATGCCCAGACCGAATTCGGCATTGTCTTCGAACAGTGAATTCGACCACGCGGGACCGCGTCCGTTTGCATCCACAGCCCAGGGGGTGGTGGGGAGGTTGCCGCCGTAGATCGAAGAGCAGCCAGTAGCGTTGGCAATGATGGTGCGGTCGCCGAACAACTGCGAGACCAGCTTCACATAGGGGGTCTCACCGCATCCCGCGCAGGCGCCGCTGAACTCGAACAACGGGCGGAGCAACTGCGAGTTCTTGATGGTGGAGGGGTTGATCAACCTGCGATCCAGGTCAGGGATTTCCAGGAAGAAGTCCCAGTTCTTGGCTTCGGATTCGCGCAGGGCGGGCTGGGGAGCCATGTTGAGGGCTTTGCGTCCAGCCTGAGTCTTGTCCTTGGCAGGGCAGACTTCCACGCAGAGGGTACAGCCTGTGCAGTCTTCGGGGGCAACCTGAACCGTGTAGGCATAGCCTTGGGAGAATTCCTTGAACTTCGAGGGCATGTGCTTGAAGGTTTCGGGCGCATTTGCCACGAGTTTTTCGTCATAAACCTTGTGGCGGATGACGGCGTGCGGGCAGACCATCACACACTTACCGCATTGGATACACAGGTCAGCTTCCCAGACGGGGATGTCAAGCGCGATGTTGCGCTTTTCCCACTGGGTTGTGCCGAGCGGATAGGAACCATCCACAGGCATGGCGGAGACGGGGAGGCTGTCGCCGTCGAAGGTGATCATGGGTCCAAGCACGTCGCGGACGAAGGCGGGTGCTTCTGCGGGGACGGCGGCCCGGCGCTTCATCTTGGAGGTGACGGTCGTCGGGACGGTGACTTCGTGAAGATTCGCAATGGTGGCATCCACCGCAGCGTAATTCTTCTGAACAACCGCTTCGCCGCGCTTGCCGTAGGTCTTCTCGATGGCGTGTTTGATCTCTTCGATGGCTTGTTCGCGCGGCAGGACACCGGAGATGGCAAAGAACGCTGTCTGCATGATGGTGTTGACGCGTTGTCCCATGCCAGTCTGTTCGGCGACTGCATAGCCGTTGATGACGTAGAACTTGAGTTTCTTTTCGATGATGGAGGTCTGAACTTCGCTGGGCAGGTTGTCCCAGACTTCGTCTTTTCCAAATAGGCTGTTGAGCAGGAAAACCGCGCCTTCCTTGGCGTATTTCAGGATGTCGTAGCGTTCGAGGAAGGTGAACTGGTGACATGCCACAAAGTTTGCCTGGTTGGCTTCGATGAGGTAGGGCGATTGGATGGCTTTTGGTCCAAAGCGCAGGTGAGAGATGGTCATCTGACCCGACTTCTTGGAGTCATAGACGAAGTAGCCCTGGGCGAAATTGTCGGTTTCTTCGCCGATGATCTTGATCGAGTTCTTGTTCGCGCCCACGGTGCCGTCTGAGCCGAGACCGAAGAACACACAGCGAACGGTTTCGTTGGTCTCGACGGAGAAGGAGGTGTCCACATCGAGGCTGGTGTGGCTCACATCATCGTTGATTCCGAGGGTGAAATGGTTCTTGGGTTGATCCTTCTTCAATTCATCCAGCGCGGCTTTGACCATGGCAGGGGTGAATTCCTTGGAGGAAAGACCGTAGCGCCCACCGATGGCTTTGATTTCGGAGCGTCCACCTTCGGACAGGGCATTGACGATATCCAAATAAAGCGGCTCGCCCATGGCACCGGGTTCTTTGGTGCGGTCGAGAACGACGACTTTCTTGACGGAAGCGGGCAGCGACTTGGTGAAATAATCCAGCGAGAACGGGCGGTACAAGCGGACTTTGAGCAGACCGACTTTTTCGCCCTGTGCCACGAGGTGATTCACAGTGGCTTCGGCTGTATCTGCGCCTGAGCCCATGATGATCATCACGCGTTCGGCATCGGGATGTCCGACATAATCGAACAGGTTGTAGTGCCTGCCGGTGACTTTGGCGAACTCGTCCATCATGGCTTGTACAATGCCCGGGGTGGCGGTGTAGTACGGGTTGACGGTTTCGCGCGCCTGGAAGTAGACATCAGGATTTTGCGCCGTGCCGCGCAGGACAGGATGCTCGGGGGACAGCGCCCTCGCCCGATGGGCACGCACCAGATCATCATCGATCAGGGTGCGAAGTTCTGCATCCGTCAGTTGGAAGATCTTGGAAACTTCGTGCGAAGTCCTAAATCCGTCAAAGAAGTGCATGAAAGGCACGCGCGATTTGAGCGTGGACATCTGGGAAATCGCGGCGAAATCGTGCGCTTCCTGTACAGAGGTCGATGAAAGCAATGCCCAACCGGTTTGGCGGACTGCCATCACATCCTGGTGATCTCCGAAAATGGAGAGACCCTGCGCCGCAATTGAGCGGGCGGCAACATGGAAGACCGTGCTGGTGAGTTCACCCGCGATCTTATACATGTTGGGGATCATCAAAAGCAGACCCTGAGAGGCTGTAAACGTGGTGGTGAGTGCGCCGGTCTGGAGAGCGCCATGCACGGCTCCAGCCGCGCCGCCTTCGGACTGCATTTCGATTACGGAGGGAACTGTGCCCCAAACATTCTTTTTCCCCTTGGCTGACCATTCATCTGAGAATTCGCCCATGTTCGAGGAGGGGGTGATCGGGTAGATTGCGATGACCTCGCTCAAACGATGTGCGACGGATGCTGTGGCTTCATTGCCGTCAATGGTTACTACTGGTTTTTTCATTGTTACTTGCTCCTTTAATAGCAGGTTTTTCTCGTAAAAATCTTCAACTTACAAGTTTATCCCCGCCTGTGTGCATTG
>CAZWRD010000249.1:0-3195 GCA_964636105.1 uncultured Bacteroides sp. | reverse complement strand
ATAAATAAAAATAAAAACGATGAGTTTATTAGACAGCCTTAAATGGCGCTACGCAGTAAAGAGAATGAATGGCAACAAGATCCCGGAAGCCACAATGAATACCATTTTGGAAGCAACTAAATTAGCACCTAGCTCTTTTGGTTTGACCCCTTATAATATCATTGTGATTGAAGATGAGGAAACTAGAAAAAAATTACAACCACATTTTTACAACCAACCTCAAGTAGGCGAGTCTTCTGCATTGGTGATTTTTGCTACTTGGAATAGCATCACAGAAAAAGAAGTAGCCGCATACATGCAAGAAATTGCAGAAGAAAGAGGCGTGCCTGTTGAAAGCTTAAATGACTTTGCAGGTTATATAAATGGGTCAATCAAAAATTTAACAGCTGAGCAATTACAAATTTGGGCTGCTAAGCAAACCTATATTGCACTTGGATTTGCATTGGTAGCTGCTGCTACTGAGGAAATTGATGCAACACCTATGGAAGGATTTAAACCGGATGCAGTGGATGAAGCTTTAGGTTTAAAGGAACTTGGCTTACACAGTGCTGTAGCCGTGACTTTAGGATACAGAGACGCAGCAAATGATTATTTATCTGGCGCTAAGAAAGTAAGAAGAGCGTCTGAAAAATTAATCATCAGAAAATAGTTTTGAATTGAGTTTTTAAGCAAGTATTCGAAAAAAACGGCTCCTAATCTAGGGGCCGTTTTTAATTTGCCCATTTTGAATCTAAATCGGGTGGAAGCTTTAAGCGTCTATCCTGATATTTTTTGATAGATGGTATCCATGCATGTCGATTTTATCTTAATTTAGGTAAAATCAATTGTATGAAAAAAATCATAGGTTCTATCACTGGCTTTTTTATCCTAGCCTTATTGAGCTTAAACAGTTTTGCTCAAGATGCATCCGCGTATCAAGTTCCAGCAAAAGAAATTGCAGACTTATTGTTAGCAGCGCCAACACCAACGATTAGTGTGGATGGAAAAGCAAAACATATGCTTATTATGGAGCGTCCTTCTTATCCTTTAGTAGAGGAATTAGGACAAGCTGAATTTAAAATTGCCGGGCTACGTTTGAATCCAAATAATTTTTCTCCTACCCGTCAGAATTATATCAAAGGAATGACGATTAAAGATATTGCAAGCAATAAAGCTTTGGCCATTAAAGGGATGCCGGCAACCATTGCTGCATTGAGTCCTTCATGGAATCCTTCAGAAAATAAAATTGCATTTTACAATGTATCTGTAAATGCAGTGGATGTATATGTGATTGACATAACCACTTTGACTTGTCAAAAAATAAATAAGACTGCTGCTAATTTAATTTTAGGTGCTAGCCTGGTTTGGTTAGATGATACTACAGTAATGTATAAAGTGAATGTAAATGCAGCAAGCGCTTTAGCTAAAAGACCTATTACACCTAAAGGACCAACCATTCAAGAGAACTTAGGTAAAGCTGCACCTAGTGTGACTTATCAAGACTTAATCAAGTCACCTTATGATGAATATGTATTTGAATTTTTAGCGAAGAGCCAATTGGTTAAAAATAAAAATGGCGTAGAAACTAAAGTAGGTGCTCCTGCATTGACAAATAGCTTTAGCATCTCTCCTGATAAAAATTATATCCTTACACGTACATTAAATAAACCTTTCTCTTATTTAGTAACTGCTTATGGTTTTGCGTCTTCGATGCAAGTACTTGATAAAAATGGTGCATTGGTAAAAACAATTGCACAACTACCTTCTTCCGAGGGTACTGCAAGTGGATATGACAATGTACAAAATGCACCGCGTGGTTTTGAGTGGAAGGATGATGAAGCCGCTACCATTGTATATGCCATGCCTTTAGACAGTGGCTTAATTAAAAAAGCAGTTCCTTTTCATGATGCCGTGATGGCAATAACTGCGCCATTTAACGAAGCGCCTAAAGAATTATTTAAAACAGCTGCACGTTTTTCAAATATCAGCTGGGGTGACGAGACATTGGCTTTGGTGACCGAAGTATTAAGAACAAAGCAACGTTATAAAGTAAGTGTGTACAATCATAAAGCCAATAGCTTAACTACTTTATATGAAAGAAGTTTAACAGATGCATATAGCAATTTGGGTAATCCAGTAACGCATAAAAACAAATTCGGAAAAGATGTGATTGCTACTGTGAACAATGGCCGTTCAGTTTTAATGAACAACACAACAGGTGCATCTGACAAAGGGGATCTTCCTTATTTATCTATCTACAACTTGGATACAAAAACCAATGAGATTATTTGGCGCAGTAAAGAAGATTGTTTTGAATATGTAGTGGATGTATTAGATGCTGCTACTTTAAAAATTATCACGCGAAGAGAGACCGAAAAAGAAGTGCCAAATTATTATTTGAAATCTTTACAAGCAAACACATCGGTTGCAATCACTAGCTTCAGCAATCCTTATGCAAGCATGGAAGGGGTGACCAAAGAAAAAATTAAATACAAAAGAGCCGATGGTGTAGACTTAACAGGTGACTTATATTTACCAAAGGGTTACAACAAGGAAAAAGATGGTCCTTTGCCTACTTTGCTTTGGGCTTATCCTAGAGAGTTTACAAGCGCTGCGGATGCAAGTCAGATTAGAGGTAACCAACACAAATTTACTTTGTTAAGCTGGGGCTCTCCTGTGTTTTATGTGACACAAGGTTATGCAATTTTAGACAATGCAGAAATGCCGATTGTAGCTACTTCTCCTGATAAAAAACCGAACGATGATTTTGTGAATCAATTGATTTTAAATGCAAGTGCAGCAATTGATAAATTAGTGAGCATGGGCGTGAGTGATCGTAACAAGTTCGCGATTGGTGGACATAGTTATGGTGCATTCATGACAGCAAACGTATTAGCACATAGTAATTTATTCAAAGCAGGTATTGCGCGCAGTGGTGCATATAACAGAACCTTGACGCCTTTTGGATTCCAAAACGAAGACAGAACTTTCTGGCAAGCACCTCAATTGTATTTAGACATGAGTCCTTTTGCACATGCCAATAAAATTAAGACACCTATTTTATTAACGCATGGCGAGATGGACGACAACACAGGTACTTTCCCAATCAATAGCGAGCGTTTATATGCAGCCATCAAAGGACACGGTGGCACGGTGCGTTTTGTATACCTACCTTATGAAGCGCATGGATACAGAGGTAAAGAAAATGTATTGCAC
>CAZWRD010000248.1:0-3197 GCA_964636105.1 uncultured Bacteroides sp. | reverse complement strand
GATACCAAAGGAACTACTACAGAGCGGGCTGTAAGTTTTATGGTAAAAAAAGGATTTATTTTTCCTCGTTCCGAAACCAGTTTTGGAGCCAATGCAGGTATGACGCGTGCCGAATTTGTGCAGTCGATGGTGCTTATGTTGGGGTTGACTCCCAACAATACTTTGCCAAATTTCAGCGATGTGCAGAGTTCCGATTGGCACAGTGGTTATTTTGCTGTGGCAAAAAAGAAAGGACTTTTATATGCCGTGGCCGATACAGGAAAAGTGTTGCCCACTGCTGTAATTCGCAGGGACGAAGCTTCGCAACTTATGCTCAATGCCATGGAATATGCCGGAAATTATACCAATGTAAAAAACTATCTGAAACTCAAAGCCGATACAGTACTCAAGGTGTATGCCGATGCAGGTTCAATTCGTCCGCAATACCGCGAAGCCGTAGGCCGTATGGTAGAAGCCGAAGTGATGAAAGTGGTAGATGCAGGAAAAATAATGCCTGTGCAGGAATTGATGCGTGGAGAAGCAACAGCCTTACTCAAAGAGTTTAAAGAGCAGATTTTGGGTTCCGGCCCTATTCGCCCAAAAACTGATTTTCAACTTACTTTCAACGACGAATTCAATGGACCAACCCTCGATTACACAAAGTGGTCGAGCGACGACTACATTCGCTTTGTAGGCATTTCAGGCAAATGGAAGGAAAACTGTGTGGTGGAAGATGGCGTTTTCAAAGGTTATAATTACATGGACAATCACTCAGTGCCATACAGCAGTGGAAATATTTCATCTAAATTTAAACAATCATACGGTTTTTTTGAGTCGCGATATAAATACCCCGAACATGCTTTTGGATCGCATACCTCGTTTTGGTCGAGTGGCGGCACTGCAGGCGATAATAATTACAACGAAGGTACTTATCCCAATGGCGTTGGCACAAATAACTTCTTTATGGCGGAGCCCAACCGTACATTTGGGTTTCTAGCACCGGATAATTTATCAAAAGATTTTCATACCAACGGAGGTTATACCGGCGAAAAGGATATTTTCTACACCTGGGATGGTAAAATATACAGTGCTTATACCGATGTAACACCATTTTTAGTTCCTACAACAGGCTCTACCAATGGCAACTATCCGGCATTGGCAAGTACCATAGTAACTTACTTCGACGGTCCACTCGACCGCGACCGCTTGGATGGAACTTTTGCTTCATTCGACTGGGTAAGGGTCTATAAGGTTATAACTTGGCAGCCCGAAGTGGTAGTTTCTAATTGCATTCCGGTTCACAATGCTGTAAATCAGCCCATCAATATTTGGCCTGTTATTAAGTTTAATAAATCCATGGATTCCACTACGGTGAATAAAACAACCGTTTTGTTGAGTGAAGTAAATGGAGCTGCCATTCCGGATTATACCGTGGAACAAATGACTCCTTTGCGTTTTCGTATAAAATTTGCACAAGAGTTGGAAAAGGGCAAAACGTATAATGTGACAATAAAATCGACTGTAAAAGATATAGTTGGAAATAGCATGGTTCGCGATTCGCTGCTTACTTTTTCCACTATTGCAGGTGCCGACTCGTTAAATGCTTTGAATACCTGTTTTTTTCGAAATGCACATATTTTTCCAAATCCAAACAATGGCAGTTTTAGGATTATAAGCAATAACCAGACTCAGCAAACAAATGTAGTAATTACAGTTGCCGACATTGCCGGAAAAGTAGTCTTTCAGGATAAGCGGAATGCTATGCAAGGTAATAGTCAATTTTCCATGCATCTGAATGACCTGAAAACGGGTATTTATTTTCTGAAAATGACAACAGATAAAGCACAGAAATTAATCAAGTTGATTGTTGAAAAATGAATTATTTGTTCAAACAAGTTTTGTAAGCATTTCCTAAAAGTTATTCCAGTGCGCTGTTGTTGAAAATATATTTATTTGAGCCTGAATACAATTCAATTATTTTCAGGCTTTTTTGATTTGAATAAATGCTAACCTATAAGTCTGACTTATTATTAATTCCCTTAACAATGAAATCAGGATATATTGTATAAATATACAATCTTATACTTAGGGTATAGAAAGAGTATAGCTACCTTATATCTACCCCTTATCTGTTGATTAATAAATATACAAAGAATAAATCGGAATATTTTATAATTATACAAATAAAGCGATAGTTCGATACTGCAATATCTACTGTTTATAACAACCGATTTTCGTAAACGTTTACAAGGATTTTTGTTGTTTTTATGTCGGTTTTTAATGGTTTATAGACTGTCACATTGATAAATATGACTTGGTTTAGGTATATTTGTCGCCTGAATCCACTTCGTTGGATGATTTGAAACCTTTTAGTCATAAAAACAGATGAAATCATTTTTCTTCAACTTCGTATTTCTTTTCTTTTTGCAAACTCTTACGGCTGGTCATTTTACTTCTGGCGAAACACGTATTTCGCTGAATGGTTTCTGGCAATTCAGAACCGATCAACAGCAAAATGGCGAAGCTCAACAATGGTACTCGACCGGTTACGACGATAAAACATGGAATAAAACCGAAGTGCCCGGAAGTTGGGAAAACGAAAACGAAACGACCAACTACATTGGCAAGGCGTGGTATCGCACTACTTTTCAATCGCCTGCTGAAACAGGGAAACGTGTTTATTTAGAGTTTGAGGCTGTAAGCATGAGCTATCGTGTTTTTCTGAATGATAAATTGGTAGCCAATGAATTAGTTGGAAACTGTTCCGATAAATATGATGTTACTGACCTTCTGAAACAGAAGAATACCTTAGCCGTAGAAGTGAATAACAGCTTGAGTTGGGGTGCTTATATCAATTGGGGTGGCATTCGTCGGCCTGTAACTTTGAGTCTGGTTGAGTCTGTTCATATTGTTCGTCAAGAAGTTGTGGCAACGCCCGATTTAAGCACTGGAAAATCGAAAGTGAGCGTGAAAGTTTTTATCAGAAATGATTCTGAATCAGAGCAAATTGTAAATTGTCAGCCAGCTATTTTATTTGATGGAAAAAAAATAATGGCAAGCAAAACCAATCAATTGAAAGTAGCTTCTGGAAAGGAAATCTCGACTCTTTTCACCTTTAATCTTTCAAAAAAGCAAACCAACCTTTGGCATTTCGACCGCCCAAATTTATACATTTCCGAAGTAAGTTTATCAGCCGATAAAAAGATACTTTCTACTTT
>CAZWRD010000247.1:0-3244 GCA_964636105.1 uncultured Bacteroides sp. | reverse complement strand
TCATATGGAAATCAAAACCTAAGCAAACATATATTTTTCCCTTCGCTGGCGCGGATATGTAATCCCTACATTATAAGTCACTTGATTGTTTGTGTTTTCATTCTATTAGGACTATTTACAACAAAAATGCTCATCTGTTTTACCAGGCACGGATTATAAATCTGCTCCAGCCGGGAGAGTGTGAGAGGTGTACTCCTTCAGTTATCGCTGGCGGAGCCGTCTACTCGATTAGCGGTTCGGTTATATTGTCGCTAATACTTCCATTGTATTTTTTTCTTTGTCTGATATTGTTTTTAAAATGTCAGATGCTTGTTGTATAAATTTAAAGTCTTTCGTTTGGCTCACTATCTCAAATAGTTGAGAAACAGAAGTCCAAAGGTCAGCAATTTCTACAAATGCTTCGTGGCCCATTTTTAGATTTTCAAGTTGAAGCAAGTCGTAACTTTCTTTTAAAAAGTCTCGGTACAAATTTCTAAATAATGCACCACCTGTTCCTGCTTTTTCCATGAGCATTGCAGTTGTTTTGAAGTCGTTCTCAATGTCTTTACTTGACTTGAACCACTTAACTATTTCGGAGCTGGTTTTTAGAATTCCTTTATAAGCAATATTTGATATTGGGGGATTTACATATTCGGATGCGTTATTTCTAATTGCATTTAAGATAGCAGCATTCAAAACAAACATTTTGTCTGTCTTTCGCAAAGTGTAATATAAATTTTTTGATGACATTGGGCCTTTTTCGGCTCTTGCTAAGGCTAAACTTTTCAAAGATGTTTTCACTTTCCCGCCTTGTTGTTTTGTATCCACCAAAAAAGCGTTTATGTTGTCATAATCATAAATTGCGGCATAATGTGCTGCAAAATGAAATGGTCTTGAAAAATATTCTAAATGATAGCAGTCAAGTTTTAAACCAACAGCTTGTCCGTTATCAATGATTTCTTTTACATTGTCCCAAGCCTTTTGAGTTGATGTAGTTTCCTTAACGGTCAATTCAAGATTTAGATTTTTTGCGATGTTTTCAGTTAATGCATCAGGTTTTATTCGTCCACCGATGAACGGAAAATTCATTGATTTCATATTCCAAAAAATAAAACCAAGTCCTTCTCCCAATCCAAAAAGCATTGGCTCGGAAAGTTCAATATCAAGTTGTCGTAATAAGGTTCCTGTTGCAGTTGTTTCGCAATGTTGTCCGTCGAATGGTTTAAAGTTTTCCATATATTTATTTATTTATATGCAAAGAAATAATACATGACTGACAACCCTATGTCAGGGGTTGAATTTTTGTTCTTTATAAGTTTCAAAATATGCTTGAAGAGTAATTTTATGAGATTCAAATCTGTCATTAAGAACAATCAATCTTTGAATTCTGTCTAATCGAAATTCTCTGTAACTGTCACGCATTTGACACCAAGCTATTAACACCCAATTTTCCTGTGAGTAATACAATGCAAATGGTTCAATAATTCTTTTAGTTTCTTTGTTGTCAACAGAGCAATAACCCAACTGAATTTTATTGAGATTTGTCAATGCCATTTGGATATTTATCAAATGATTACTTGTCCTTTCAATAGGATAATTTTGAAAGTTCAATATACGTTTTGAAAGAAGGTCGGCTTTATCTCTGGTATTATTCCGTAAAATGGATTTAATTTTGATTATTGCCTCTGTGTATTCAGAAACGAAAGATGCATCTTTGTTTTTTATTATGATTTGTTCGGCTGTAATTAAAGCATTTGCTTCGCTTTCTGTGAACATTACTGGTGGAAGTCTGTAACCTTCCATTATTGAATACCCTTTCCCCTCTTCTGTCAAAATAGGAACACCTGCTTGCTCTAATGCTTTTATATCCCTATAAATTGTCCTGACGCTAACCGAAAATTTGCTTGCAAGTGACCTTGCTGTGAAAAGCCGCTTACTCTGAAGTAATGTCAAAATTGCGGTTAATCTTGTGAGACGTTTTATATCATTGTCATTCATCTGCTGTCTTGTTTTTTTTACTGACCGCTAACATATAGCATTTTCTTCAACCATCTCCTGCAAATATACGAGCAAGGTGCCGGTTTTCTGTTCAAACCCACTTTTCACTATTCATTATTCACTTTCAACTAATTTCATATTTTTAACAAGCCATCACTCCGTTCCCTTTTCTTAAAACTTACTTTTGTACAGCGATTTATCAAACCTATGCTCACTCACACCGATTCACAAGGCAAAGCATCCATGGTGGATGTAAGTCCGAAACCGCCCATGCTCCGCCAGGCCGAAGCCTTTGGTTTCATCCGGCTGCAGACCGAAACCATCGAACTTGTCAGAAACAATCTGATCAAAAAAGGCGATGTACTCACCATAGCCGAGATTGCCGGCATTCAGGCAGCCAAGCTAACACCGCAGCTCATTCCACTTTGTCATCCCTTGCTGCTGAGTCATGTGGAGGTGAAAGCCGTTTTGACCGATGAAGGTGTTGAGATTCGCTCAAAAGTTGTTTGCACCGGTCCGACAGGGGTGGAGATGGAAGCACTTACTGCCGTTCAGGTGGGTCTGCTCACGATTTATGATATGTGCAAAGCCGTCGATAAGCAGATGGAGATCAGTCGTGTACATCTCGTGAGCAAGACAAAAACCGAAGTGTAAATCCGCATCACGGGCCAATGAAGTTTAAACTGATTTTCCTGTTTTTTATCCTGAGTGTAGGTCTTAATGCGCAGGTCAATACACGGCATTTCATGCTTGCCGGCCGCATCGACCTTTCCGAAGACCGCTATGTGGAGGCCATCCGCAATTTCAATACCGCCATCAGCACCAAGCCCGATCATTTCGAAGCCTATTTTCTGCGTGGCGTGGCAAAATACAGTCTGGGTGACTTTCAGGGCGCCATCGACGATTTTACCATTACCCTCAAAATACATCCACTTTATGCGCGGGCCTACCATTACCGCGGCATCGCCAACGACCGCATCTCGAACTACCACGATGCAATGGCCGATTTCAACCATGCCCTCGAGATCGATCCTTTCAATGCTGATCTACATGTGGCCAGCGGTGCCACGCGCATGCACCTGAATCAGTTTAAGGCAGCCATCGAGGCCTACAACCAGGCATTGCTCATCAATCCGACCATCTCGTATGCCTATCTGAACCGCGGACTCGCAAAACGCTTTCAGGGCGATACCCTTCAGGCGGTCGAAGATCTC
This sequence comes from uncultured Bacteroides sp., assembly GCA_964636105.1. Lineage (GTDB taxonomy): Bacteria > Bacteroidota > Bacteroidia > Bacteroidales > JACABE01 > JACABE01. Next base: position 53 of record CAZWRD010000247.1, on the reverse strand, counting down.
AACAAAGCCGTTTTTTACGATTATTTCGATACCGATGCCTGGATCAGACGCGG
>CAZWRD010000246.1:0-3277 GCA_964636105.1 uncultured Bacteroides sp. | reverse complement strand
AAGGAACGTCACCGGGAAACCCAAACATACCAAATATCGCTGCAGGGGGTCATTCGGAAAAGTTAACGTAAATTGTCACCGCATATTTGATAGATTTGCAGTTAACATCATTCCCAGATCCGGCATGTTGAAAAAAGGAGCACGAACTCTTCTATTACTTCTTTTTTGTTTCATGATCTGCACTTCCTTCGGGCAGTCGGATGATGCTATTCGTGCCCTTGAAAAAACGCTTACAGAAAAACTTCCGGACACCACGCGGCTAAACACCCTTATCCGGCTTTCGGAATTGTGTATTGCCAATAAAAGTGCTGCCAATAAAAGCGAAGTTTACATTGAAAAAGCGTTCGAACTCGCAAGATTAAAAAGACTGGCCGTGCCATACAAACTTCACTGGATGCATGCAAAGGTCCTGCAAATGCACGAAATGCATAAAGAAGCTGTTGCAGAAATGGAAATGGTGATCCAGGACCTCGACGCGAACAAGAAGGTCCAGGAATCTGCCGAGGCAAGAAATTACCTGGCAAGTATCCTTTTTTATACCGGTCAGTTTAATGAAAGCATCGAAAGTTATCAGAAAAACATTGAATTGGCAAGGAAGCGGCAATTAAAAAGAGTCATTCCGGAGGCTTACCTGGGTATCGCCAATGTGTATGGCCAAACACAGAATATTGCTGAGCGGGAGAAGTTTCTGCGGCTGTTTCTTGACGCAGCAAAAAGTGAAAACAACCCGGCATTGACAGCACAGGCTTGTTACAGGATGGGTGTGCACATCATGTCGGCTGACAGCAACCTGAAGACCGCGATGCCATACCTTCATGCGGCATTGAACCTCCATAAATCCCTCAACGATTCTCTCTCCGTATTGACCACCCTGAATATGATGGGCTGGTTTAACTATTTGAAGCATGAACCCGACTCCTCATTGTACTATTACCTTCAATCGGTACAATATTGTCCGCCGTCGTACATACGTGGTTTTGCCAAACCTTATGGAAATCTTGGAACCATTTACAGGGATAAGAAAGCGTATGGCAAAGCGATGTATTATTATGACCTCTGTGAACAATACGGCACTAAAACCAGGGATTTTTATATATTGGCCGGGTTGTACAAGGACATGAGCGAGATGTACATCACGCGGGGTGATTACAAAAAGGCTTATGATTATTATGTTGCCTTCAAGAACGCGAATGATTCGCTGAATTCAGGAAGATACCTGGAGGGACTGGGCTATGCCCGTGCAAAGTTTGACACGGAAACAAAGGAGAAGGAGTTGCAACTGCTGAATCTCAAGCTCCGGCAGCATCAATATTTCGCCTGGGGGTTTGCAGGGTTGGTTGTGATGCTGATGATCATCGGATTCCTGCTTTACTACCAGTCGAAGGCTGCAGCTAAACGGAAAATCAGCGAGATGAATAACAAGCTGACGGAGATTACCCATGCAAATCTCCGACAGCAAATGAATCCTCATTTCATCTTCAACACGCTGAACTCGATCCAGTATTACATGTACAAGCACGATAAGATTGCCACCAACAATTATCTCACAAAGTTTTCGCGCCTGATCCGTAAAATACTGGAGAACTCCCAGCATCCCCTGATTCCGGTCAAAGATGAACTCGACGTAATTCAACTTTACCTGGAACTCGAAACGCTCCGGTTCAAAGAAAAGTTCACCTTTGTAATAACCATTGATGAGGAAATCGACACCCTCACCTATAAGATCCCGACGATGCTGATCCAGCCCTATGTTGAAAATGCGGTATGTCACGGGCTGATCAACAAACCTGAACAAGGTTTGCTCACCGTAAAAATGCAGTTGTGCGACCACCACATATGCTGTATGATTGAAGACAACGGAATTGGCAGGGAAGCAGCCATGGCGATCAAAATGCAAAAAGACACGCCGCACAATTCGCTGGGCACCAAAATCACCGAATCGCGCATCAAGATCACCAATGCGCTCTACGGGACGGATTTAAAGGTGATATTCACCGATTTGCGGGATGGTGAAAATAACCCCTGCGGAACACGCGTTGAACTGCAGTTACCCCTGATGACATGACAAATCAAATCAAAGCACTCATCGTCGATGATGAATCCGATGCCGTTAATTTCATCCGTTCCATCATCCAGGAATATTGTCCGAAACTCGAAGTTATCGGCACCGCCAACACAGCGAAAGACGGCATCAGGCTGATCATGGAGCATCAGCCTGAACTGGTTTTCCTGGATGTTGAAATGCCCCATGGAAGCGGATTTGAATTGCTGGCCCATTTTCCGAAAAAAATGTTTGATGTGATTTTTATCACGGCATTCAACCAGTATGCATTGAGGGCAATCAAATTCAGTGCGGTGGATTATATCCTCAAGCCAATCAACATCAGTGAATTTATAGAGGCGGTTGATAAAGTTATGCAGAAAAAATCCCTTTCCGTCAACCGCGACATCCACTACAGTGAATTGATCGAGAACCTTAAATCAGCCCTTCCGGCGAAACTGGCCATCCCGACATCAGACGGAATGGAATACCTGAACACCCGGGAGATTATCAGGATTGAAGCCGACCGCAGTTATTGCTGGTTTTACCTGACGGACAAACGGAAACACCTGGTGTCGAAAAACCTCAAAGAGTACCAGGATCTGCTCAGCGACCGCAATTTTTTCCGTCCCCACAACTCCCATCTGATCAACCTCGAGTTCGTTAAAAAATATGTACGCCAGGACGGCGGGCATATTGAAATGACCGATGGCGCTCAAATCCCGGTTTCCCGGATCAAACGCGAACTGTTTCTGGAACAGATGGCCCGGTTTAGCCGGTAGAAATCCATTCTCAAAAAGCTGCATCCTGCAAAGTGATACAGGCAAACGGGAGATTGTTGTCTTCATTAAACATTGGGGCTGATTACATTTACATCCAGATAGTATTTGTAAACCAGGAATTCAGGGGGAAATTCATGCAATATACTGTGTGACGAAATCTGCATGAATCCAACCTTTTCCTTTAAATGATCCGTCATGAGAAAACCAGTTTTATTATTCCTGCTAATTCTTACATTTTCGAAACTGCAGGCACAGGATTATCTGATCAGTTTTGAAGCCACCGGTGCTGCAACGGTGGCTGAAAGTGTGCTGGTTGAGAACCTCACCCAGGGCACCCACCTCACCGTTACAGGGGGAAACCAGTTACAGCTGCTTGGAACCCTGACTGGTGTTGAATCATATCGCGATATCTCCGGCCGGTGCCTGCTGGTTCATCCCAATCCAACATACGGAG
>CAZWRD010000245.1:0-3283 GCA_964636105.1 uncultured Bacteroides sp. | reverse complement strand
CTTACTGTGATTACTGGTAATTGATTATCAGTTACAACAACATCAAAAATAGTTGTTGCTATATTATTATTAGCATCTGTTACAGTCCATGTAACAGTTGTAGTTCCAACTGGGAATGCATAATTTGCTAAAGTTGAAGAACTATTAATATTATTAGATAAATTAAACCCTGCACAATTGTCATTATAAGTTAATGGATCAAATTCAGATCCCACTACAGTATAAGTACAAACTCCATTATCTGCATTTTTAGCTTTATTTGTTACAGTAGCGATAGTTGGGTTTTCATTATCAGTAACATTCACAGCAAAACTACAATGGGTATGATTTCCACTTGCATCAGTTACTGTCCATTCAACTGTTGTTGTACCTGCAGAGAAAACTGCACCAGCTAAAGAGGATGTACCATTAAAATTATTTGAAATTGTAGAACCAATACAATTATCGTCAAATGTAGTTGGATCAAATTCTGTTCCCTGAACTGTATATGTACATAAGCCAGCATCTTTTGCTCTGGTTTGATTACCAACACAATTAATTGTTGGATCTTGTGCATCATTTACAGTTACTATTTGAGTTGCAGTAGCAGTCAAACCTGCACCATCTGTTACAGTCCATGTAACAGTTGTATTTCCTTTTGGGAAAGTTGCAGGAGCATTATTGTTGTATGTTGCACCGGTACAATTATCACTAATTGTTGGTGTACCTAATGGAACAGTAGCATAACATTGTCCAGCATCCATAACTGCATTAATGTCAGCAGGTGCTGTAATTGTTGGATTTTGATTATCTGTAATTGTAACATTTTGTGTTGCTGTTGCTTGTAAACTAGCTCCATCAGTTACAGTCCAAGTAACAACAGTTAATCCTAATGGGAAAGTTGCAGGAGCGTTACTGCTGTAAGTTGCACCAGTACAATTATCACCAATTGTAGGTGTTCCTAAAGAAACAGTAGCATAGCATTGTCCGGCATCCATAACAGCATTAATATCAGCTGGAGCTGTTATCGTTGGATTTTGATTATCCACAACGGTAACAGGTTGTGTGGCTAATGCTTGCAAACCAGCACCATCAGTAACAACCCATGTAACAATAGTTGTACCAATTGGGAATATAGGAGGAGCGTTATTGCTATAAGTTGCACCTGTACAATTATCACTAATTGTTGGTGTACCTAATGAAACAGTAGCATAACATTGTCCAGCATCTGTAAATGCATTAATTGCGGAAGGAGCAGATATAATTGGATTGATATTATCAGTTATAGTAACATTTTGTGTTGCTGTTGCTGTATTACCAGAACCATCCGTAACAGTCCATGTAACAACAGTTAAACCTAACGGGAATGTTGCTGGTGCATCATTATTATAGGTAGAACCACTACAATTATCATTAATTGTTGGAGTTCCTAATGAAGAAACAGTAGCATAACATTGTCCAGCATCAACAAAAGTATTAATTGCAGAAGGAGCTGTAATTGTAGGATTAATCTGGTCAAGTACGGTAACAGTTGCGTTAGCACTTGCAGAATTTCCATTATTATCAGTTACAGTTAAACTTACAGTATTTGCACCTTTATCAGCACATGTAAAAGCAGTTTTTGATAATGAATATAAAGAAATAGAACAATTATCAGTAGATACATTATTAACAGCTGCTGCTGTAGTAGAGGCATTACCAGATGCATCTAAATAAATAGTAACATTTTGAGTATTAACAGTTGGAGGTACATTATCTAATACAGTTAATGTATTGGTAATTGCAGTATTAGAAACACAACCATTTGCATCTGTTATATAAATAGAATGTAAACCTTGAGTTAAACCAGTAAATGAACCACCATTAGAAACAAAAGAGCCACCATCAATTTGATAAGTAAAAGGAGGTGTTCCTGTCAAGGCAGTTACAGATATTGCTCCGTCACTTCCACCATTACAACTTACATTGGTTTGTATAGAACTTCCTGTTACTTCAGCATATTTACTTACAGTAACTGTTGCAGATGTAGTTGTTTGACATGAAGAACTTGGATTAGTACAAACTACTTTATATTCAGTAGAAGAAGCTGCAGCAGTTGCATCATTTTCAACAACTACATTATTAAAAGTAATAGCAGCTCCAGTACCAATTAAAGTAGTAACTGCGAAATCATCAGAAACTCTTCTTAACTCATAAGTAAAAAGATTTTGAGAGTTTGCTAAAGTAAGGCTAACACCATTTGTACCATGACAGTAATAACTGCCTGAAGGTGCAGAAAAAGCATAATCTAAAGGTAAAGCATTAACATTAACTCCATATCTATCAGATAATGAAGAGCCACATAATGCAGTTACGTGAGTAGCATTCAAATAAGCAGATGAAGAATTAGCAGCAACTTTCCATTTAATTGTTACATAAGCTTCACCAGTACCTGCCAAATAACCCGCATTGATCATTTCAAAATTAGTGCTATTAGAAGTACTAAAATTATAAGTACCAAATCCTTGGGTATTGGTAACAATATAGGTAGATACATCACCCACACAAACTGCCTGAGAACCAAAAATAATCGGCTTTACAGGAGATTTGTTTACTGTAAATGAATTTGTAGCAGGAACTGTTGTATAAACACCAGCAGTATTACCAGTACCAAAAGTAATAGTTCCACCTGTACCTGTAACAGAAACACCAGTACTAATCGCATCTTTGTATAAAAGATAAGAAGTTCCATTACCTGATGAATTCATTTTGACCTCAACTCCGCTTACACCAGCACACATGCTAGTTGCAGTTAACGTCTGAGCATTAACATTCATAAAGAATGTCAAGAAAAGGAAAAGCGTAGCCAACGGCTTTAGCCATCCTTTAAAACGATTTGATTTGTAAAAAATTTTCATTTTTAAATGTATTAATTTATAATGAATGAATTTAAATTGTATAAACCATTGTACCTTATCATCATGAAAAAGTTACAACAGTGAATTAAAAAAATAAAAAATCTATATTAAAATTTTTTATCAGGCGAAGATTTGTTTTTTGGATTCATAAAAATATTTATTTGTTTAATCATTATTTGTAATATATTGTTTATATGTATATTATATAAATTAAAAATCATTATTTATTCGTAAAAATTTCTTAAAAAAACTTTACTTTTTCCTTTTAAAATTAGTTTTTTAAATACCAATATTTACGAAAAAAAACTTTTTTTCCCAATACAAAATTAATTGTTTTCTGCTTAATTTTACAAAAAAAAACAAAAAATAATGTTAATTTTTTAATTATTTCATTAATCTTAACAGAA
>CAZWRD010000244.1:0-3334 GCA_964636105.1 uncultured Bacteroides sp. | reverse complement strand
GGTTGTTTATTGTTGCTACTAATCCTGTTTTTTAAATTTAAAAAATCTCTAACAAAGTTAATTGCTTAGTTAGTTTCTTTTTTTAGTTGTTCTTTGTATAGCCAAATAGTTATAAGGCTGAATAATACTGCCGACCAGAATGAAAACATAGAATAAATAAGAGCCGGTTTTACCAAATCCTGATTATTTAATAATGTACCACCAATCAATAGCGCAAGTGTGGTATTATGTAACGAAACTTCTATGGCAATTGTAAAAGCATCCCGTATGGATAGATGGCTTATTTTGCCAAAAATAATACTGAAAACAAAACAGGCAACATTAAATATAAATGCATAAGGAAGAATCGTCCATACTTCGGCAGCTGTAATTCCTGTTCCTCCGTGTTGTTCTCCTGCAAAAAATTTAATCAGATAAACAGTTGCCAAAAGTATTATCAATATATATTTTATTCTTTTCTGAAGTATTTCGGCAATTATGGGTTTTAAACTTCGTAGAATTACTCCGAGAGTTGTAGGCAGAAGTGTTACAAAAAATATCTGAATAATAGATGTTAACATTGGTAAATGTACAGCCACATCCTTATGCATATAATAATGAAGTGCAATATTTACAATTAAAGGAATAGTAAAAATAGTAAGCAAGCTGTTGACGGCTGTAAGTGAAATTGACAAAGCTACATTTCCTTTAAGCAAAAAAGTAACAAAACCAGATGTAGTACCTCCGGGGCAAACAGCTAAAATTATTATCCCTACTTTATACACATCAGGAAGATTAGAAAACATTACCAAAATAAATGCCAATAGTGGCAAAACTATCATTTGAGAACCCAAACCTATAAAAAAAGCTTTCGGAAAAAGTATGATATTTTTAAAACTGTCAACAGTAAGTGATAATCCAAGTACAAACATAATGGATGCTAGAACAATGCTTATTAAAATGTCTATAAAAGTGAAAGATAATATTTCCATTACTTTTTCTAATTATTAATTCTACAAATATACAAATACTTTTTAGTTGATTCTTATATAAATAAAGTGATTGTAAATAATTTTGTATAAATATAAATATTCTCTTGATTAAGTTGTTTTTGATTAGTTTTGCCCGTAGGGCATATATGTCCATAGAAAAACATAACACAATGGTTTTTATTTGTCCGCAGGACATAAACATTGATTAATGCTTAATGTCCTTCGGGCAATTTAATTTTCAAATTCGCAATCGTTAATCTTTTTTTTCAATTTATTTTTTTCATAAAAATACTATTTATTGAAAAAATCAAAGCCGAAAAAGTGGAAGGGATGTTTGAGCGGAAAACTAAAGTTAAGCCGATAAAGACCAAAGCTAAAAAACCCCAAATATTCAGTTTTATAACTTATACCAATCGTTTCACTCAAATTGCTCATAAGAAAATGAGCAATTTAGATTAAACAAAACTTTTTAAGAAATATTTTGTTTTTGTAAAGTTATGCAAGTTAGAAATTGAAATGTTATGTGATTTCATAAAACAGTTACATATTTGGTATTTGCAAAAGAATTACATAGAATTGCAATTTAATGCTTGTCATAATAAATTTACAGATATTGATTTTTTTTATCATAATAATACAGAAAGGAATAATGAATGAAATCAAACAATACTTTTAAGATAATTCTTCTTGTTTTATTAAGTTTTACGGCTTACTATTTTTTGTTTACAACTTTTAAACCAATAAAAATTATCATCGACAAAATAACCCATCAAGGATTGATAAGTTATATTTTAACCTATTTTATAATTGGATTTCCCATTTTTTTAGGAACAATATTAATTGATAAAACTACTAATATTTTTAAAAGTCTTGGACTTTCTTCAAATGTTTTAACCGCAATATGGACGAGTTTATTGTTTACATTGCCCATGTTTTTAGGTGGCTTTTTCTTTTTTAAATTCAATCAAAATATTGATTTTGAATATTTAATTGCTGTAACGATTGTTGCTGGTTTTATGGAAGAATTGTATTTTAGAGGTTTTCTATTTGCACAATTATTCAGGAAAACAAATTTGGGTTTTATACCTTCTATAATTTTGGGTGCTTTAGTTTTTGCCTTCGGGCATTTATATCAAAGTCAGAACATTAGTGAGTTGATAGGAATATTTATTATTACATTTTTAGGTGCTGTCTTTTTTGCTTGGTTATATGTTGAATGGAATTATAATTTATGGGTTGCCATTTTTACTCATACTTTAATGAACCTTTCGTGGAACTTATTTGAAGTTGACAATTCTGCACTTGGGGATGTAAAAGCAAATATTTTTAGAGGATTAACAATTTTAATGGCAATACTTTTTACAATTTTGTATAAAAGAAGCCGAAACGAGAAGTTAATAATTAACAGACAATCACTAATGTTACAAAAGAAAAACGACATTTAACAATGAGTAGTATTGCCTCAATGCATTTCAATTAATCATTTGATTTGATAAATTAGTTGGATTCTAAAAAAAACTCCCGCCATTTGACGGGAGTTTTTTTAGTTTACATATAACTTTCTATAGGCTCACAAGTACAAACCAGATTTCTGTCGCCATAAGCGTCATCAATTCGGCCTACAGTAGGCCAGTATTTATCGTCATGTGGCACAGGGAATGCAGCTTGCTGACGGCTGTATGGTTTGTTCCATTCATCGGCAGTTACAACTTGTGCTGTATGCGGTGCATTCTTTATCAGATTGTTGTCTTTATCGGCATTGCCATTTTCAATATCAGCAATTTCCTTACGGATAGCAATCATGGCATCAGCCAGGCGGTCGAGTTCCGACAAAGGTTCGCTTTCGGTTGGCTCTACCATCAATGTACCATGTACAGGAAATGCAACCGTTGGCGCATGGAAACCATAATCCATCAAACGTTTAGCTATTTCAATAACAGGCAAATTGGCTGTATGATGAAACTCATTGCAATCCAATATCATTTCGTGAGCACACATACCGTTTTTGCCGGTATATAATATTTTGTAATGTCCTTCGAAACGAACTCTTAAATAGTTTGCATTTAAAATGGCATATTTGGTAGCCAATGTTAAACCTTCACCACCCAATAATTTTACGTAAGCATAAGAAATAGGCAATACAAAAGCACTTCCGAACGGAGCCGAAGCTACCGCATGTATGGCTTTTTCGCCACCGGTTTTCACCATTTTGTGCGATGGTAAAAATGGAGTCAGATGTTTGGCTACACCAATAGGACCTACACCAGGACCACCACCACCATGAGGAATAGCAAATGTTTTGTGTAAATTCAAATGACAAACATCCGCATTGATATTTCCCGGATTGGTTAAACCAACCTGTG
>CAZWRD010000243.1:0-3336 GCA_964636105.1 uncultured Bacteroides sp. | reverse complement strand
TTTGGAGAAATAGTAATCATATTGGGCTGATAAAAACCTTTACCTTTACATTGACTATTTGAAATTAATTCTTTAAGTGTATGGTCGTTGTTGTAATGATGTTCAAAACTAACAGCACCACCCATATCCACTAGATCCATGGTGATAGGGGTCATATATTTAAATTCATTGATTTCCAATGTTATTTTTGCATATTGCAAAAACGAATTCAAATGCGATTTAATTTCTGGAGATGAAATCAATTCGTAATTTAATCCAATGGCTTCACATGCTTGAATAATGGTAATCAACTGCTTAATTCCAGTTTTTTCTTTGTCAAATCTCGAGTCGAAACTTAATGCTAATTGATTTAATCCACTAATTTTGAATTTTTTTATTAAAGCCATTGGTGATGAAAATCTTTGGTCAGCGGCTTTAAAAAAATATTTGTTTCCCCAAAAAGAATTGGTAAACAGTCGGGTAGGAATTCCATAACTTGATGCGTATCTGATTAATTCAAAGATGTCAGTTTTTGCGAGTAATGCTTCACCACCAGTAAAATTGATACCATTTTGCAGTAAACCTGCAAAATATGCATCTGCAATAATTCTTTTGGCGTTTTCAAAACTGATTTCTTTTCCATGAAATTTCTTTCTGACCGTTTTTAATAAACAATGTGGACAGTTGGAATTGCATTCATAAGTTAACTCAAAATTAAGAGCTTCTATATGACCTAAAGGGAAGTGTTCATATTCTTTTTTTGCTTTTTCTGATAGATTATTTAATTGCAATTCAGAAACTTCTAATATTTTCAGAAACCCAAGTTCAGCTAATTTTTCAATATTTTTGTCATCATTCTCTTTATTAATCTCAAGCAAACCTTCATAATAGAGTTGATATAATGTTTTTGTAAGTTTATCAGACGAAAGCTTAGCCATTGCCAATCTGTTTTTAAGCAAATCGCTTTTAATCAGATTGCAACTGAGATTAGTTAATTGAATGGCTTTAATCATTTGATAAAATTGTTTAACACTACAAACCTAAGAATTTTTTTTCAATTATGCGTGTTTTTTTTAGTTAAATTTATTTTGAAAAGAAAAAAAAGAAGAATGCAGCCGCCCATTTTTTATCTACATTTGGCAAATAGCCTATGGTTTGATAGTTTTGATTTTGAATTCTACCATCTTTTTCCACATAACCAATACATTGATAGTTTTGATTTTCTACCCTGCCATTTTCTTTAATATAGCCTATGGTTTGATAGTTTTGGTTCTGAATCTTTCCATCTTTATTGATATATCCAATACATTGGTAATTTTGGTTTTCTACTCTACCATCATCTTTGATATAACCAATACATTGATAATTTTGATTTTGAATTCTGCCATCTGTATTAATATAACCTACGGTTTGATAGTTTTGATTCTGAGCTCTTTGTTGAGCAAATCCAATTGTTGTTGCAAACATTAAAAAAAGTGCGATTATTATTTTATTCATGATCTGAAATGTTTTATTTAGTGCATAAAAAAACCGAAATCACTATAGCAAAACATTTGCCATAGTGTTTCGGAATTTATATTTTTTACAAATCTACTAAACGGTCATTATGTCTTTTTCTTTTGTAATAAGATGTTTATCAACGTTTTCGATATGTAAATTGGTTGCATCCTGAATTTCTTTTTCAAGAACTTTAATTTCGTCTTCTGGAATACCTTCTTTTTCTAATTTTTTAGCTGCATCCATAGCAGTTCGTCTGATATTGCGGATACTAACTTTTGCATTTTCTGCTTCGGCTTTAGCTCTTTTAACCAATTCTTTTCGACGTTCTTCGGTTAAAGGTGGTACAGCTATTCTGATAAGTTCTCCATTATTTTGCGGATTAAAACCTAAATTTGCTGCCAATATTGCTTTTTCAATCGGAGAAATCATGCTTTTTTCCCAAGGTTGAATTGCAATCTGACGTGGGTCGGGTGTGCTGATATTTGAAATGTTTTCGATAGGAGTTAAGGCTCCGTAATAGTCAACCCTAACGCCGTCAAGCATTTGTGGGCTTGCTTTGCCCGCTCTTATTTTTTGAAATTCACGATCGAGATGAAGCACTGCATGATCCATGCCTTCTTTGGCTTCGTCTAAACAAAATTGAGATTCTTCGGTCATAGTATTTGCTTTTTAAACTGATTGCACAAAATTACAAAATTTTTATTTTAATTAACCCACTAGTGTGCCAACTTTTTCGCCTTCTATTACTTTTTTTAGATTTCCGCTTTTGTTCATATCAAAAACAATAATTGGTAATTTGTTTTCTTTGCAAAGTGTAAAGGCTGTTAAATCCATGATATTTAATCCTTTTTCGTAAACTTCGTCGAAAGAAACGGTTTCGTAGCGTGTAGCGCTTGGGTCTTTTTCGGGATCAGCGGTATAAACTCCATCTACACGTGTTCCTTTAAGCATTACATCTGCTTCAATTTCTACTCCTCTTAAAGCCGAAGCTGTATCGGTAGTAAAAAATGGGTTGCCTGTTCCTCCTGATATTATAACAACTTGTCCATCTTCTAGTAAATCAATTGCTTTTGAACGACTCATTGACGTACAGATTGGATCAATAGCAATGCCCGATAACAAGGTGGTTTTTACGCCTATTTTTTTTAATTCTGCTTGCAAAGCCATACTGTTGATAACCGTTGCCAACATGCCCATATAGTCTCCTTGCACGCGATCCATACCCTTAGCTGCACCTTGTAATCCTCTGAAAATATTTCCACCCCCTATTACAATGGCTACTTCCACTTTTTCTTTTACTATTTCTTTTATATCACTTGCATATCGTTCAAGCATTTTGGGGTCAATACCATATTGCTTATCTCCCATCAACGATTCGCCGCTGAGTTTCAATAAAATTCGTTTGTATTTAGGCATAAGATATCAATTTTTAATTTTAAAGAACAAACATAAGAATTTTTTTTGAAACATAAGAGTTTTTTTGTTTTAAATTTTATTTTTTTTTATTTATTTATTTATTTTTTATATTTATTTTTTTTATATTTATTATTTTATTATTTTTTTTTTTGTAAATTTTATAATATCAATTATATATAGTGAAATATAATAACATAAATGTACTGTACGTTTTGAAATCCAAATTGAATCTCTGTGACTTTTGAATTTAAGTAATTAGGAAGAAACCTTCCATTTATTAAATTTATTTTCTTATTAGAAACATTGAGTTATGGAAGTTTTTTAGCATATTATATATTTCATAAGAGAAATAAAAAAAGGGCTGCCTAAATAGACAGCCCCCAACCCCTCGAAGATAAAAGATAAAATATAAAATTATTAACTTATTTTGAATAAGCAATA
>CAZWRD010000242.1:0-3373 GCA_964636105.1 uncultured Bacteroides sp. | reverse complement strand
GCATGCCGACGCGATGGACGCTTTGAACGAGATGTGGAAACGCGACAGGGACGCCTTGCGATCCGCATGGAACGACCCCGGACAGGCGACCGGACGCGGCGCGTTGAATCTGGCAATGGTGACTGTCATGGAGTACCCGGTAAACGCCGCGAGACTGAAAGCCGAATGCGACGCGACGCCGAACCAGGGCGCGGCGATTCTGGACGGGCTTCTCCGTGTCGCCGTGTCGGTTGCAGCTCGTGTCGCCGTGGCGCGGGGGCTTGACCCGGCACCCATCACGGCGGGCGGCGATGCGATGCGAACGGTCTACAGCGACGGCTCGTTTGATATTAACGGACGATGGCCGGAAGGGATGGACGCGACGCGCATTCCTGAACCGTTGCGAGGGGATCTGCTGGCGTTGCGCGATGAACTGGCGCGGCTGAATCATGCACCGGAACCGCCAGCGGCAAAACTACAGGTTGACCCGGCGGAACTGGATCGGCTTCGGGCGTTTGCGAAGCTGTCTAAAAGGGAGGCGGTTGAACAATTTCTTGTGACCTTTGGCGACCTTGACCCGACGGCCATTCTTGCCGGTTGGCTTCATACCAAAGGCGAATCACGAGCAACCATGGAAAGCAGATGCAAATGCTGCAGGGGATCCGTGCAAAATGCACTTGACCGTTTCTATAGCAAGACAGGATTCCCGCGCATTGACCGCCGCACAGGGCCGGGAAAAACGTTGCAGTTTGATGAAGACCGAGACGCCGGAACCGTATAATTTGAACTTCGTATTGTACTCACTGAACACCAATCTTGACCCTGCTAATAAAGGCCGGAACCGTTGAACTTGCATTGACCGTTGAACTTGCTCGCCACTTGTTGAAGAAGCTACAGACAGCTTCACGAAACAAGAGAGGCGAACATGTTACCGACAACGAAAGACGCGATTCGATCACTGCTGAAGACGGACCCCAGCTTGACCCCATCGGACCGGCTGGCCATTGTTGCCGCCGTTTCCGGACACGGCAAAAGCGCGATTGACGCGACAGCCATAGGCGGGCCGCGTGTGCTCCGTCCAAGAGATGCCGCTCGTATGCTGGCAGTCACAACCCGGAGCCTTGCCAATTATGCCGCCGAGGGCATTCTCCACCCTGTCAAACTACCTGGACGCCAGCGGGCGGCGGGCTATCGCTACGCCGATGTAGTCGCCTTGATCGAAGGGCGGGCCGCGTGATGACCGGCGCAACCTTTGAACATTGCGAGCGATGCCAGCGCGACACCTTCACCATGCACTTGACGCTTTCATCCGGGCACCTGGCGCGGGTTTGCGCCGAATGCAAGACTTGCCGGCGCGGTCATCCATACGCCAGCAAATCAGAAACCACAGCTAAAACCCGCAAGGGTAGACGGCGGGGGCGATATGCAGGCAGATGACCGCCGTTATATCAATTCCCCCTTGTGTCTACTTTCCGAGACCATCACGGCACCGGGGGCAGGCATGAACAAGCTGGCGTCAAAAGTCATTGCCGATTATGCGCAACATTGCCGACCTGATGCCGCCGGGGCAGTGGTACAGCTTGCCTATGCAGTAAGAGGCAAGGAAACGCTGCCACAGGGCCTACAGCGCATTGCAGGCCGTCAGTCCTTTGTGGAGTGCGTGGAATCGCTTGACGAATGCTGGGGCGGTTCTGGCGATGAATTCGAGGCGACCGCCAAAGACGTGTTTGGCGATCCGGCGGAAATGTTCACCAAGGCCGAGCTTGCCGAGATTGTCAAATGGTGTTCGCTGCGTAGATCGGTGGCATTCCTTGGGACGAATGTGAAGGTCGCGAATTACGATGGACTGATGACCACAGCGGCGGCGGTGCAAAAGATCGTGGACGGACATGCCTCGAAATTCGGGGCCGTCTGCATGGCGACCGTGCCGGCAAAGTATTTTTTCGAGACCATCGACAACGCTGGCGACCTGGACTCGATGCGACTATTCAGGATGGTATGCGCGGCGCGGTCACTGATTGGCAAAAAGCGTTTTACTGGTACCACGAAAGATATGATCCGCGCCCGGATGATCGGCGCAAAGTCGCCAGCGGTGGCGTCGGTCATGGCCAGCGATAGCGAACCCCTACAGGATGAACTTGACGCGATGGGGAGCCGGAAACGGTTTGACCGCCTGATGGACGAATGCGCAATCCGGCGTTTCTTCTGCAAGGTAACGCTTGAAGGCGGGCGGCGCATGAATCTTTCAACGACCATCATGGAACCGGACAGCTTGCGGGCACTCGTTGAGAATTGCATGAAAAAGACCAGACGCGAGGCATACCGCAAAGGGGCACCGGGAGGGACATCGAAGGGGACACCGAGGGGGACACCTTTAACAAGGCATTTTCAACAAGGCGTATTTAACAAGGCTTTAGTAAATAAGAGACATCGAAGCCTTGCAGGCTCCGACGTATCTTTAATTTCTCCGACTTCAATTCATCCTGATACCGAGGTGATGCCATGACCGGACGTGCATCACAGGCGAAGGGCAGCAGGGCGGAGCGGGAACTTGCGCAAGTCCTATCCTCTACGCTGGGTTGCGAATGCCGCAAGGGTTCAAGCCCGTATCTACCCGGATTGATTGCGCCGGATGTTCTGGGTTTGCCGGGGATCCACGTTGAAGCCAAACGGCGCGAACGGTTCTCAATACCGGCAGCGATGAATCAGGCCGCAGCGGATGCCCGGCGCGGTGACGTGGCAATCGTTGCGCATAGACCTAATCGTCATGGCTGGATGGTGACTGTTCAACTGGCAGACTTGCCAAGGCTGGCGCGGGCGGTCATGGCGATAACACAAGCGGGGGCGACAAGATGCTAATCGAAACACAAGGCGCATTGCAGGCCGCGTTCTGGGCCATGGACGCGGTGGGGGCGTTCTGTCATTGGCGACCAGGGACCGACGCGCCACAGGGCAACGTGGTGAGGCTGGAGGGCAGGCGCAGGCGGAAGCAAAGGTACTACAATCGGCAAGAGGGCGAAGCCGCTTCTATGGCGACCATCCCGCCTTTATGTGACTAACAGCGAAAACGACACCAGGGAGGTATCATCATGAATGAAAACGAGATTCCGGAAAAGACCACCCTAACCGGCGCGGCGGCATTATTCGGCATGGCACGGAGCACGTTCAGCGGCTGGCGGTCTACCGATGCACGTTTCCCGCGTCCGGACGAAGGCGGCCAATTCAGCACCGTTGAAATCAGCGCGTTTCTTGAACTGAAGGAACTCGAACGCATGACGCCGGATGCATACCAGGCGCAACGGCGGGAAGGGGCCGACGCTCTTGACCGGCATATCGAATCCGGCTTGTTTCGCGGCATGGAGACCCGCGTCAAACGTGTTGCGGAAGTGATGCG
>CAZWRD010000241.1:1222-3414 GCA_964636105.1 uncultured Bacteroides sp. | reverse complement strand
TTTTAGAATCCTATATGAATGACTCTCGTAAAGAGGAGGTTGAACTTATGTATGGTAAAGGGTCAAAAATCAAAGTACACAACTGGACACACAATACTAAGGGAGATACCTTTATTTTTGAATTGATTGTCGTATTAGGAGACACAATTAACGAATCAGTAATTGATGCAAACTTAGCGGAAGTATTATTGGAAGACGCGTTAGTTTACTTCTACCCTGAAGTTAAAAAAATAAGTTGTATGGTTAGGTTTGATGTATAACAAACCCCAATAATTCTTTTTTTTACATCCCGAATATTTATATTAAAAAAAAAGATGTCAAAATTATTTAACATAACTGAAGATGAGAAAAGTAGAATTTTATCCCTTCACGAATCTACATCAAAAAAAACAACAAGCCTATCCGAATTAGAATTAAAAGAGGTTGTTAACCGAGTTTTGTTGGAGCAGTCTTATAAAGACAAAGTGACGGCAGTACAACAAGAACTTAAAAAAAGAGGTTATGACCTTGGTACCACTGGTCCCAATAAAGACGGTATTGACGGTGTATACGGGAATAAAACAAGACTTGCTGTAACGAAATTCCAAAAAGACAATGCAATCAAACAAACTGGAAATGTCGGTGATGTAACTTCTAGAAAGTTGGGGGTATCTCCATTGACAACAAAAAGTGGGTCTTCTCAACAACAACGACAAACAACAACAACATCATCCTCTCCATTTGCAACAAAGGAAGAAGGAGACAAATTTAGAAAATGGTTCAATGACAAATATGGGGGAACAGCACGGCAATTGAAATTGGATAGAACAGGTAGTCATACAAATGATACTATTAAAAATGCGTTCAATAAACAAATAAAAGGGGGTTCATGGACTTATGGTAAATTATATCAGTATCAGACTCGGGTTCAACCAAATCAGTCAAAATCCACTAATACAGATCCGAGTGACATAAATTCATATCCAAGTTGTGTTAGATTTTCCAAACCATCGAATGATTCCGCAATCCTAAATAACATTGCAAATTTATTTGGGTCTAAATACGGTAATTGGTTTATACCGGGAACAGGGTTTTATGAAGGATATTCTTTTTTCAAAGATGGGTCTTATGTATCAGTTGGTAATTCACAGAAAGGGACTTATTTCTGTAATAAAAATAATAAATTAATATTGGACATTGCCGCCAAAGCAACTGACCCAAAAAAATTAAGTAGTGGCCAATACCAATACAGTCCAAGAATTGACGCTGAAGTTCAACATATCAAAAATAGAAATATGGATGATACTCCTTTCTTTGTGTATGACCCTAAAGATAATTTAATTTATTTGTTTGATACTGGTGGAAAATATGTTGCACATTCTTCGGTTGTTGATGGAGAAAATATACAAAAAGAGCTTTCACAACACAAAGCGTTTACAACGGCAGACTGGTGTAAAATTTCAGGTAATTTAGGGTCGGACCCTTATGTTTGTACTGATCCAAAAACTGGAGAAGAAAAACCTCCTCATTATAATACAATCTCAAAGTTATCATCCTCATTTTTACCAAAAGGAATTTATACTATTAATGGATTACAATATAATAAAGGATATGCTGGAGATAGAAGAAATACATACTCATTAGCCCCAATCAAACTAGAGGGTACCATCACAACAGAAATGAAAAATAATCTTGGGGTTGCGATACATGGGATACCAATCGGTATCGATAAACGAGTGACCGCCAGTCGTAATTTAGAAGAAAAATTAAGATCTGATATTAACGGTGGAAAAGTACCGAAAGAATATATAGCAAGTATACAGACGATATTAGCGGCAAATCAAAGTTATGGATGTGTAGGTATTCCAGAAAGTTTCGTTAACAATCCTAAAGTCTATTCAATAGTTAAGGATAATGTTAATAATATTAAAGTTTTCGCTATGGGTGAGGATACCCAAGATTTCTTAGTAAAGAAAGATGGTAAACAAAATGATAACCAAAGAAATTTTGCATAAATAAAATAAATAAAATTAATATGTCAAAAGTAGTAAGATTAACGGAAAAAGATTTAACTAATTTAGTTAATAAAATTGTAAATGAACAACAACTTTCCAGTGCAATTCATGGGGTACCAAATGACCATCCAATGGAAAATCCTTTTTTGAAACAAATGTTAAGTCATATTGACGGAGAAAATGTTCAGACAATAAAAT
>CAZWRD010000241.1:0-1212 GCA_964636105.1 uncultured Bacteroides sp. | reverse complement strand
TATTCCAAATAAGATGTTAGTAATTGATGCGTTTGGAAACAAATATACAATTACTAAATCTTAATTTTTTTTTATAAAAAAAAGTAGTAGATTTGTGGTATGAAAAAAATATTCATACCACTTCTCGTCTTGCTAGGGGTAACTCTTTACCCCAATGATTTATCTACGCAAAAAATTCTTTCGATTAAGAAAGAAACCATTATCCACATTGTTCCCTTAGGAAACATTGATAAGAAATATCCTGAATTGGTTAAAACCTACATTGAGGATTTTTATGGATTTGAATGTGTGATAGATTCTACACAACCATTGACTAAAGATATTTTAGCGTCAAGTGGAACAAGATATGAGGCTAGTAAAATAATCACCAAATTTAATTCAGATAAAAACACTCTGTTATTGACAGATGTTGATATTGCAATTTTCGACAAAGAAAAAAATATCAAAGAATATGGAATTATCGGATTAGGTTTCAGACCTGGAAAAACTTGCGTGGTATCAACTTTTAGAATAAGAAGACATGTCAGTGAAAAGAAAATGTTGGACAGATTACAAAAAGTTTCAATACATGAAGTCGGACACAATTTAGGACTTGACCATTGTGACTATGATAAAAAATGCATGATGAATGATGTCAGAGGAACTATCAAACAAATTGACATGGAAGAAGTTTGGTTTTGTCACAAATGTAGAAAAAAGATAGGAATGAAAAATATTCCTAATTTATAGTCCTACACTTGGATTCTTCGACTGTAAAAATTCAACTTTAACGGTGAGGGCAGCGACTTGTTCAGTAAGTTTCAAAATAGTGGCCCTCATCTCATCTTTTTCTTTGGACGAATTTTCGAGTAACGCCTCCAATTTGGCAATTCTATCTTTGCAATCATGACGAATGAAATCTTCGTCTCTATCTCTTTTCATTGCTCTTTTTTCATAGAATCTCCAAGCTGAACCTCCACCTAAAACTGTAATTAATGTTATTACTGCCGTCCAAATACTTTGTTCCTCCATTTTGCGGTTTTTTCATAATAAATATGCAAAAAAAATCTTTTATTCTAAAAGTTAATAATAATTATCCTGCCTTTGACCATGTCATATCACTGTTTAATACTGTGGAGTAAAGGAATTTTTGATTCCAAGAGGAAGGTTCAATAAGAGAAAGGAACTTATTACCATTCTTATCCTCATAGAGGTGGTAAACATGACCTATAA
>CAZWRD010000240.1:0-3431 GCA_964636105.1 uncultured Bacteroides sp. | reverse complement strand
CCTCTTTTTTCCCAGAATCCAAAATAAAAAACTATTGTTCTTCGTATTCGGCTAAAAGTACTTGGCCCTTATCAGAATCGAAATCAATAAACTCTGGAAGTTCATCAAGTTCTACTTTTCTGAATTGCTTAAGTTTCTCATCAACCGTATAGTCTTTAAACTTTGGTAGTTTTCTAAACATCCTCGTCTGATGATGCAGAGATATTAAGCCTTGCTCTTTGTTCTTCTCTTTTCTTTTTCCAAGTATTAAGATTAAACAATTTGCCTTTATCTCTAGCTTCTTCAAAACCTTGTCTTAAGGCTTTCTCTTCATCCATTTCAAAGCTTGCTTCTGTTTCTTCTGTCATTTTTACCTCCTGTATTAATTTAGTTGAGTATTTAATTTTTTGCACCTCTTCTTTCCCAGATTCTCGAATCAAGCTTTCTTGGTTTTTTCACCTAGCACTTTTTGCATATAGCCAATAGGTTTAATGTCTGTTATGACAGTTTTGTGCAAAATCCATTTTTTGTCAGCACTCAATGAAATGAAGCTTTCAATAATTGGTTGTCTAGAATGTTGTTCAGTCTTATCGTTTTCGTTTTCCATTCGTTTTACCACCTCCTTTCAGATTTTGTGAGCGAGCAGATGTACGTATTATGCCGGCTGACAAAGTGGGCTTTTTTTCATATTTTACCGACGAGTCAGCCGGCTTTTGGTCTAGATTTTTAACTGACAATCCCTTGTCAGTTGGTTTTTTCTTAAACGCTTGTAATAATCTTGGAAGAATATTTCTTTTTTCGTATGTCTCGCCATATTTCGCATATTCAGAAACTAAATTTCTATCAGTTACAACAAAAATCCAATTATTTCCAAATTCTTTTTTTAAGATATCTACTTTATTCAGAATTTGCTTCTTATTTGATTTCAAAATCTTTCCCGTTTCAATTTCAACCGCAAATTTGTTTTTCCCGATTTCAAAAATAATGTCGGGTCTTTTAGTTTGATACAAATAAACTTTCGGAGTAAACTTTTTCAAATAGTCCGCAATTTCAAAAGTTAAAAAGCAATGCTGAGGACTTTCATTAAATCTAGGTCTTAGTAAATATTTTTCTTTCTTTCCATCTAAAATACTATAGAAGTAATATTCTTTGTATTTCTTGTGGATAAGATATTTCACTTCATCTAAATTCAAACCCTTATTTCTATAAAATCCTTTTTCAGGGTCAACTGAAATATTAACAACCTTCGGCTTGAAAATTTTCGCCTTCGGTTGTTCCGATTTAACTTGTTCCATTTTTGAAAGGTCATTTTCTTTATTAGCCAGAATTTCGTCAGCATTTGTTGTAATTTGTTTATGCTCTGCCTCAGATGAAACTATCTTTATTTCCGAATGCTCATTTTCCATAAGAAGAAGTCCTTCACCAACTCCTGCGGTTAAAAGAGACGTCCTTTCTGTATTGCTAAGGAAAAAAGTCTTTTGAATCGCTTCGATTACAGCTGGTTTCTGTTTTAAAAGCAAAGTATAGGAAATGTTTGCAAGAACCGAACGACCCGCTTGACTTTCTAGCATTCCCTCAACTTCTTGATTAATCAAGAATAGTCCAAGATTAAATTTTCTACAAGTCTTAACTATTTCAAAGATATAGGAGGCATCTTCAGTCCTTGAAAGCAAAGCCCACGCTTCATCAATTACTAGAAGTTTTCTTTCTAAGTCTTTCTTCATTTTCATATAAACGTAATCTAAAACCAAAAACATGATAGTAGGTTTAATCTGTCTAGGCATATTCCCAATATCAAAACACACGAAACGGTTGTCAAAGTTTATTTTACTCTGTCTATTAAGAAAAGAGAAAACTCCGTTCACATAAATATCTAATCGGTTAATCAAGCTCCTTATAGTCGTTTTCTCTAGGATTATAGCATCTTTTTCTAGCAAGACGAGTGATTTTAGCACATCTTCAAGAATCGGCGGATTATAGTCCCAAGTTTCGGGCTTATCCATCATTATGCCTTTACTTTCGTAAGCAAGTGTCAATGCTTTGTCAATAAACGATTTTTGAGGTTCTGTTAATTCTCCGAGCATTACGGGCATTAAATCCATAAGTGCCAATCTCTTCTCTGGATAATCGTGTCCCATTAGGTCTAAGGGATTAATAATCGTGTCAGAGGTTCGGGATAAATCTATTCTTTGTCCATTAAATCGTTCTACTAAAGAAGTATATTCGCTTTGAGGGTCTATTACAATAACCTTAGTACCATTAAAGAGATATCTTGAGATAAATAGTTTAGCCATATAACTTTTACCGCTTCCAGAAGTTGCAAGGCAGAGTCCGTTTGCGTTTGATAGTTTGAATATATCTCTTATGATTGGAATTTTGTTTTTATTTAGTCCAAACCATATTCCAGTCTTATCAAACTTAAAGAAAGATGACGTAAACGGAAAGAATGCTGAAAGAGCCGAAGTTGTAATGTTTCGAGTTGCCTTTAATGTATTGTCTGCAATAGGCAAACACGCTCTAAATCCTTGTAACATTTTAAAATAAGCAACTTTCGGAACAATAAGCAAAGAGTTTAGTTCTGATTCTATTTTATTTTTGAGTAAATCTAACTCTTGCTTTTCTTCTGCCCTGCAATTAATGTAAAAACTAACATTAAATAATTTCTCTTGACCTTTCTGTAAATTCTCTAAAGTTTTCTGAGTGTCTGAATACTTGATTTCAAGAGAAGGATTAAGCTGATTTTTTAATTTGGCAGAATAAAGGTCGGCTCTTTGTTTCTGAAGTTCTTTGTTTAAGTTTACTATTGTATTCTCCAGAGGATATGGCTCTATATGTAAAGATAAATCAAAATTTCCTTGACAACTTACGATTCTGTCTAAAAACCCAGATTCTACTATTCTAGGATATCCATGAGCAAAAATTATTCTATTAAGTGATTTATTATTTAGTTTTAGAGTATCTATTGTATTGTCAATTATTTTTGGCATGCCTTCGCTATAGATGAGAAGTTTAATTTCTTCTTTTGTTGGGGTGGTAGTTTTAAGATTGAGATTATTTAATCGTTCTTCGCAAATTTTAACTTGAATTTCTAGTCCATGAGCTTCTGGAATGATTAAATAAAAGTTTCTGTTCATTACACTGTTATCTTTCACTAACTTTTTTAGATGAGCTTGATATTCTTCAAATACTGGTTTTTTCTCTTCTGTTATCTTTTCATTTAATGTCTTAAGATAGCTTTCAAGATTCAGTGTATTTGTGGTCATTAAAAATTGAATTGGAAAGTCTAAAGAGTTTAGGAATTTTTGAAAAGCCAGAATAATCATCTCCTGCTCTCCGTTTGGTTTAATCGAGAAGTTAATCGGCTCTATTTTTAGTATTGCTAACTTTTTCTTGCTTGTAGTTATTAGACCGTCTTTTATTTCTTTGATAGAATAGAACGAGTCTATCTTTTT
>CAZWRD010000239.1:0-3435 GCA_964636105.1 uncultured Bacteroides sp. | reverse complement strand
TTAGATGAAATGTTACAAAGTAAGAGAAGTAGGTTATATTTATTTTATGATGATGTATTTTTATATTTAGTGTATAAAAACGAAATAATCAATAAAAGGATTCCTAATGAAACAAAAACGATGGTTTTTGATAAAGTATCAAGATACGAAATGTCATATAAGAAAAGCTTAAGCAAAGTTACTGCAAACAATACTATGGCCCCAATTCGTAAATGTTTTTTCTTTTTCCAGATACCCATAACTATAATTAACAATGCATAAACTCCCCAAAGAATGCTTAATCCGAGTTTGTAGGATTGTGCAGAATGTGTAATATCCATCCAATTAATAAGTTCGCTGCTGCCAACCCAAACAATTGATAAATAAAGTATCGTTTCAAAAGCAATTTTGAATTTAACTTTCATAAAATCCTGATGAATAGATTTGTAAATAGCAAAAAATAAAGCAGCTGCAAATGCAAAACATATATATCTGATTCCAATATTCATAAAACCACAGTGGTAATATTGAGATTGATACAGATAACTAACCCGTAATTCACTGAGATGAAAAAGACCTTCGAACAGAAAAGATAAAATAATAAAAATATTGAAAACAAGAATAATCAATCCAAAATTTGCATTCTTTAGTTTTTTAATATTTATAAATGAAAGTATCGTTAAAAACATTAAAGAATAATTTAATATCCATATCGATTTGAATTTCAATAAATCAGAATTATAAAAATCTGCTGTTGCATTCTGCATCATTTCGAAAGTAGTAGATTTTTCGGAAACAGCATACAATTGATCATAATAATTGGCAATTTCCATGCGAAACGAAAAATAAAGTATAAATAGCAAAATGGCAGGTATACTAAAATTAATAATCTTTGATATCGCATTTTGTTTTTCAAATGGTTGACTGTACTTCTTATTTTGATTTAATAAATAAATTAAAACAAAAAGTGCAATAAATAATATTGAAGTCAGAAAGTTAATATTAAATATCGGAGTAATCATAGTTGAAACCTCATTTATATCAAATCGCATATAAGTATTTACCCAACTTAACAATATACTAATAAATGAGAGCAACATAATCGGATATGAAAGTATTTCGTAGAACGAGATTTGTTTTGTTCTACCAATACTAAATAATAAAGCAGCTTCACCAACCCATAAAAGTGTAACCCAGCTTCCATCCAACTGAACGGGAATAGCAATGGTCAAAAAGATTAGTCCCAATCCAGCTATCAAATATATTATGTTACGGTCACTTTGTTTTTGCCTATAAATCATAATGCTTACAATTAAATGTATCATTGCATTACCGATGGTAAATAAGCCTAGAAAATGAATATAAATAGGATGATTAGTTAAAATTGTATAAGAAATGCCATAAAAAACAAAAGAATTTGAAAGCATTAATGCAATATCTTGAATTTCAAATTTTTCATTTCGCATCAGTTTATAAGCAAGAAAAATCACATAAAATATTGCAAAAAACAGGAAAACAAACAAAAATGCCAACTCCATATGTTTGGTATATTCGTATTGTGTAATAAACCATGAAAAATAAATTAACCAAGTAAAAACAAAAGACGTGTAATAAATTGGTTTCCAATACTTTTTAAATGCAATTATGAGAATACCAATATTAATAATTGACATATAGGTGAACATTATAGCAATTTCACCAGAACCATCGCTTAATAAAAAAGGAACAGCATAGGCACCCACCATCCCGATATGTGCAATAATTTGTTTGTTGTAATTTAAAGCAATAATAACTGTAAAAACAGTAAATAACACCATAATTCCAAATGCAACTGCCTGTGGTATTAATTCATAAAAATTGTAAGCAGCAAAAGTGATAAAATACATAATAGCTATGGACCCACTAATCAATACAGCACTATAATTTTCATATTTTCTCTTCAATTTAAACCCGATTCCAAGCAATCCAAAACCCATAAGATAACCCAATATTATTCTTGTTAATGGACTAACCAATTGGTGTTCTATTGAATATTTTACACCAATTGCTACCCCAATAATTGTAATAATAACACCTATTTTGCTGATTAGATTTTCGCCTATAAACTTCTCAAAATCAATGTTTATCTTAGGTCTGGTGTTTTGCCAGTCTGTACTTTTAGGTGGATGATAATAGTTTTGTTTTGGTGGTGGTGGAGGTGCAACAAATCGTTTTTCTTCTGTTTTTATTTCTGTTTTATATTCAATATCTACTATGTTATCAGCTACTTCCTGCTTTTCAACAGATTTCAGTCTTAATATTTCTTCACGTAAATCATAAATCTCTTTATAAAAAGAATTCTGCTTTTGCATCAGCACTTCTAATTTCTGAAGAAGCTGATTGATAGTATTCTGATTTTCGCTCATTTTCTGTCTTTATTTCTAATTTAAATAGGGAGTAGTAATCGCATATCTTGTAATAAAATTACTTGAAAAGGAATAATAACTTGTACATCTCACATCAAACCAGCCATAAAGATACTTTTCTCCTGACTTTACTCTTACTCCAACAAAATATTTGTCATTATTTTCCCAAAAACCTCTGTGGATTGTCGTTCCATTCATCGACGAAGCATAATAATAATATAAATTAATTTCAGATTCTCTCCATATCTTGTTACTGTCAATAATCTGGTTATAATTAAATGGAAATGCAAGTGTATTATTTGAATCTAAAACACAAACTTCATTCCCTTCAAGAGGAATAATATTAAGTGATGAGTACATTGAACCTAGCATAAAAGGAGATGATCTGTAATTTATTATCTTAAAATCTGCAGTATCATTTCCATTCAAGTCATAAGATTTTGAATACTCACTAACATAAGGACCTGTTTTTAAAGTATCATCGGGATATAAATCCACATATTTAATTCCAATTCCACTAATTTGACCTGCATATATTGAATTCAGATATTGATATTCACCTATTGATTTGATAGATTCTTGATTATCATCCTTTTTGCAGGAAAATAAACTGATAAATAAAACTGCTATAAATAAATACTTTTTCATAATACTTTATAATTAAATAATTATGCAAATATAGCAGATATATTTTCAATAAGCTAAATAAAAAAAGGTGATTAATAAATAATTATCAATCACCTTTTTACTCAATGAACTCTATAAACTAAATTACAATATTCACTATCTTTTTGGGAACAATTATCACCTTTTTAGGTGTTTTGCCTTCCAACCATTTTTGTGAATCAGCATGAGCCAATACAGCTTTTTCAATATCTGCAACAGCCATATCGGCAGGAAACTCAAGTTGGAAACGTGTTTTCCCATTAAAAGAAACAGGATAGTTAAAAGTATTTTCAACCAGATAAATTTCATTACAAACCGGATATGCAGCCGTGCTTATACTTTCTTTATTTCCTAAACGCTCCCATAATTCTTCCGCCAAATGAGG
>CAZWRD010000238.1:0-3441 GCA_964636105.1 uncultured Bacteroides sp. | reverse complement strand
GGGGTTGAATACCTTAGAAATTTTAACCATCAATGTAAAATTGATATGATTATGCTTGCATCAGCTTGATCTATTGTTTTTTTATAGATGCAAAAAAACTATTTCAACCAACAAGAACAAAGACAAGTATTTATTTGTGACCAACAAGCTATTTATGCTATGGGCTGCAGCCAATTGGCAAAAGCACACCCGATGTGTAATGGATATCGTATTTTAAATTCCTTAGACGAAGTTAGTAGTGCTAATTTTGGTTTATCACAAGGATTATTGATCATTGATTGTGCTATGTTTGATTTTGATTCACTGGCAGTGAAAAAGAAAATTAAAGCAATTCAACAAATATTCCCATGCATTATATTGCTGAATAAGGATACACCAGATTTTATACTCTACCAATTAATTGAACTCGAAGTAGATGTCATTGTTTCAAGAAACATGTCTAGCCTCGAGTGGAATAAAGCAGTAGAAATGGCTTGTCAACATAAAGTATTTTTTTGTCAAGACACTGCAGAGCGGGTTTTACAACTCACACAGGTCATGGATAAGATTAATTTAATTGAGCGCGTCAATGCATTAAGCTTATATGATAAATACATTCTAATTCGCATCTGCGAAGAAGCCTCAAGTAAACAAATTGCTGCAGAACTAAAGCATAGCAAAAGAACCATCGAAGGTCACAGAACAAGACTCATGCAAACACTTGGCGTAAAAAATGTAGCAGGATTGGTTAAAATTGCTTTAATCACTAAACTCTATGAACATTATCTTTCCAATCCAGGATGGTATGCTAGTTTTTTATTAGCTAAAACATCTTCTTTGTAGTAATGTATCGTTTTAAATTGTCCATGGACAAAACCATAGGCTTGGTCTGTAAAATTTTTGCTTTCAGCAAATCTGCTTTGTCCACCGGTGATGATGGTCTTTGCATTCAGTCTTTTTCCAAATTCTACTGCAGCTACAAAGCTGTTTCCTGTATATCCGTAACGCTTGGTGGTATTTGGATAGCGTCTACTCTCAAAAGAAGGAAGCGAGCCCCATTTAGAGGATGCTTGATTGACAGCTAAGCTAGGTAGGTTGTCATCGAAACTAGCACCTGGTGCAACTCTTTGAAAACGATTCATTGCACCCCACTTCATTTCCCATCCACCATACCATTTTTCGAATTGATCTAAAGTGGCTTCTAATAATTTGATTTTAGTTTCAAATGCAATCTCTTGGTCCATACGGTTGTATTTTAAAACAATTTGTGTTCCTGCTTCTTCTGTGTTTGCAGGAGGTATAGTAGCACCCCATTTGCTAGCCCATTCTATTGCGATGCTTGTTGCAATAGAATTAGTGTCAGCAATATGATCCCAATTCGCTAAATAGTCAATTGCTTTTTTAGTTCTTGGTGCAAGCGCTGCTGTTTTTGCTTGTTGAATAAAACGAGGCAATAGAATATCAAAGGCACTTAATTTTTTATTATATCCTAATGCAATGAGTTCGTCCAAATTGATTTTATCTACCTTATTCAATAAGGCTACAGCAGTTAGCCCTCTCCCGTTTTCGCCATCTGGTGCCATATAAGCAGGATAGTTAGATGCTTTTGGACTTTGATCACCTGCGACTGTAAATGGCGTAGCATTACAATTTTGCAACCATCCGTTTGATGGATTGATGCTTTGAACAATTTCATTTAAAGCATGTACGCCCTGCCAGTCAGTTGCTTTAGTGCTGCCATCTACTGGCATTGTATAATCAAAATTTGGATTTCGCTTAGGTATAAAATTACCATGCCAGTAGGCGATATTACCTGCAGCATCTGCGTATACAGTGTTGTTGCTATTATTGGCTACTAGTTCCATTGCTTTAGTATAGTCTGCTAAGCTTTTTGATTTTGTTCTTGTCCAACATTCCATTAAGGCGTCTAAAGAACGATTGTTTTCTTGTAGGCTTAACCACTTTCCTTTCTCCATACCCACGATTGGTCCATGGTGTGTAAAATAGGTATCAAATGCTTTTGATTTTAGAACACCATTTTCTACATATTGAATATTGATTTTACGTTGACCAACTTTCTTTTTTTCTTTTTCGTAGGTATAAAATAATTGGTTGTTTATTTTTTCTGTATGTTCTTCATAGACATCCGCCACATCGGCATAGCCACTTGTATGCATCCAACCACAATTTTCATTAAAGCCTTGATAAATAAAGAACTGTCCCCAAGTCACCGCACCATAAGCATTCAATCCTTGCTCACTCACCATATGCATTTCAGACCTAAAATAAAAAGGTACATGTGGATTGATATACAACATAGCATTCCCTGATTTGCTATGTTTTGGAGCAATTGCAAATCCATTGGATCCTCTGAGGGTCTTGTCATCCATGTCATAGTTGGTCTGATCAAAAATTGATTTTTGATTAGGCAGCGTCGTATTGATACTAACTGCATTTTGATTGGAATACAATTGTTGACCATAAAATGCTTCAACATGTTTTTCGGTGATGCCAGCAGATTTTGTTGGGGAAACGCTTCCGTCTGTCCACATCAAATGGTACCAAGGCTTAAACTTTTTGAGTACCACTGGTTTTACTTCCGGGTGTTTTGATAAGTAGTAATTAATACCATCTGCATGCGCAATCAATAGTTCCTTAAACCAAATTGGACTTCTTTCAAAGTCTTTCACGGCCTCTGCGCTATCTTGAATAAGTTGCATCATTAAATCTTCATAAATAACTTTTGGACCTTCCATTTCGGCACGTCGGCCAAGCATTTCTAAAAAATTCTTTTCTATCTGCGGAAAATTCTCTTCGCATTGTGCATACATCAATCCAAACACTGCATCTGCATCTGTCTTTCCATAAATATGTGGGATATCCCATTCGTCACGTATGATAGTGGTTTGTTTGGCGTGTTGATTCCATCTTGCAAGTTCTGCACTGGTTGGTTTTTGTGCAAACAATACAATCCCAGTCAATACTAAGCAACTTAGTAAAGCAAATTTTTTCATACAATGAATTTTAAATTATACTAATCCCCATGTTTTAATTCTTTCCAAATTGATACGAGCACATTCAAGTGGCGCAATCCCTTGATAAGATTCTTGTTCTATGATAAATTGTTTTGTACCACCTATCGCCTTAGCTAGTAAGCATACTGCTTTTGGATCTACTAAGCCGTTGCCCAAAATAGTACTGTCATGCTGGTCGTTCATTTCGCCAATTGGAACTTTAATTTCATCCTTTACATGTACTGAAACAAAACGGCCTGGATATTTTTTGATCCAATCCATCCCTCTAGCACCAATACCAAACATATTACCAAAATCCAATTGATGGATCACTAATTCTGGATCGGTTTCTTTTAAGATGATATCATAGATCAATTGGCCATTCACTTTTTCAATAAATTCAAAGTTGTGGTTATGGTATCCAAATTGCATGCCCGATTCTAGACAC
>CAZWRD010000237.1:0-3441 GCA_964636105.1 uncultured Bacteroides sp. | reverse complement strand
GAGTAGTTTCTAACCATTGATTTCGCCGATCAAGGGCGCAGGCGATCGCTAATGTATTCGCAATTTGTTTGATTTGGAGTTGCTCATATTCAAACCAGTCCCGATCTTCCCGTCCCGTCATCAAAAAGCCTAAAATTGCCTCTTCATAAATTAAGGGCAAGATAAAGCGACGTTGTCTCACCAAACCACTAGCCCCCATCGACAAAATAGGATAATTCTCAGCCGCAAAAGCCTCTGGTAAAGCGATCGCCCCTTCTTCTGGAAACAC
This sequence comes from uncultured Bacteroides sp., assembly GCA_964636105.1. GTDB lineage: Bacteria > Bacteroidota > Bacteroidia > Bacteroidales > JACABE01 > JACABE01. Next base: position 3,173 of record CAZWRD010000237.1, on the reverse strand, counting down.
AGCAACTTCGATCAAGTTGGGCGGCATCCCATCTGCGACATTTTCAGTAATATACATAGCGCTAGCTACTGCACCCAAGCTCTGGGTCAGTAAAATAATTTGCGATCGGGCTAGGGCGATGAGGTCAGGACTCGCGGAGAGCATGGTTTCAGGATATTTTGGTATTCTATTTTTGATTTTTTTCCTGTACTTTAGAGTTTATCTTACTCCCTTCCCACCCAAAGAATAGGCGTTATAAAGTGAATAATTAGGCGTGCGCGGCTTCGCCGCGCACGCCTAATTATTCACTGGTAAGGGAGTATGATGTGCGATGCAGTTTTGAATTTGCTCGACACTAATATCAGTGGCTTCAATATGAGAGAAAATTTTGCACAGGAAATGGCTGTGTAAAGGTTTCAAAAAGGCAAAATCTAGAGCGCGAATAAATAAAGACACTAACGAATTTGCCAACTCAATGATGAAATGCAACGCCTAGAGATATTTGCGTAAAGAGACTTATAAAACTATAAATAATTACATAAAGTTTTATTACAGTACTCGATATTGTTGTGTTGCAGGAGTAATTTTTCGAGTTACTATTAGTTGCGTAAACTTTAACTCATCAAGAATTTTTAACGATGAAATCTCTAGCTAAGGTTTTTGTTTCTTTCTTGCTAGCTATAACCATCGCCTTTGGTGGTTTTTCTGGCAATGCCCATGCTCAGTCGCCAGTGGGCGCTAACGTCAATGTTGCAATTGATGTTAATAAAACCGTAGATCAAATTTTAGGGCTAGTCACCTCCACACAGAAATTCCAAATGGTGGTAATTAATAAAACTGGGACTACTCTTACCCGTGCGGGTGCTTACAATAATCTAGGAAATTGGGTTCTTGGTGATGTTCCTTCATCAACGGCTCAATATAGAGATTGGACAGAGAGTGGTGCTGGGTATTTTACCTTTGCTGCTAACTATGCAGTTGGAAATACTGGAAAATATTTCCAATTTGGAGCTTCATGGCCTCCCGTAGGAAAAAGAAAAATTAATCTCTGTACCACAAATAGCCCTGGCAACGGTCCTGCAGAAAAATGTTGGGATGATATGTCAAATGCTAATGACAAAAATGCAAATAATGGTTCATACACTGGTAGAGCACTGATGGGCAATAAAGATGGCAAAGTCCAGTGGATATATGAAGTGAGATAACTTGATCTAATTGACCTAAAAAGAGGTAGGGATCTTTTTTTTCTTACCTCTTTTTTATTAGTTGCTGATTTTGAAAAATTTGTCATTTTGAGTTAACTAAGGATATCTAATTGATATGAAATCCCTAATTAAGGTTTTTATTGCCTTGTTGTTGACTGTAACTATTGCCTTTGTTAGTTTTAATACTCATGCCAACTCTTTGCCTCTAAGTTCTGTAGACCATCATCAAGTTAGTTCATCTGATCTACAACCGCAAATTCTTCCTAATCAAACTATAGAATCACCAGTAATAACCATAACATATAAAAGTATAGTTGAAATAGCTAACAAGACTCAATGTATTCTTAGACCTGTAGGTGTTTATAATAAATCCTTAGAATGGCCTCTCGGTGATGTTGGTTCATTGCGACTAGTCGCTGAAAGATTTAATAGTGATACTTTTTCTTTTGCTTCTAATTATCGAGTTGATTGTGGAATAGGTAAAGAAAAAAGAAATTTACAGTTTTCGACTTCATTAGATACTCAAGGGAATAAAAAAATTAATGTTGGAGTTATTAATCAAAATGGCAATCAGCCAGCAAAATCAACTTGGGATCAAATGATAGACCCTGATGACAAATCTCTCCTCAATCTTCCCTTTGGGGTTAATGCTTTTATCAGACAAAAAGACCAGACATCAATCTGGCTCTTTGAAGTTGTAGAAAAATAATAGCTTTTCTGCTCATTTGGGGAAGTAGAATAAAGCTTTGATGGCATTTTGACTGTTTTATTTCCGATTAAGTCTATTTCTCGAAAAAATCTCCGTAACCGCTTGTATCGCGATTCTAATTTGGCTCCACTACTAAACCCTGTGGCGATTTCTGCGAGATTTACCGTCTTGACTCGGATTAGGGCGATCAAGAATATCGATACAAATGCTACTCTTGCTGCATTCCCTTTCAAATGTTGCTGCAACATTTCCCGTACCTGCTTACTTTTGCAATTTTTTGTCCTGTACTAAGTAAAAGGTAGTGCTAAATAGGTAAGGATAGTCGGCGCTCCGCGCCGACTATCCTTGCCAAAATAAATCCTTTCCTTTTTAGGACTACCAAGTAAAAAGCAATAAAAAAAGAGGTGCTTAGCACCTCTTTTTTTATTACTGGGTTTTAAGAACTGCGATCGCGATGAACGTTTGTGGGGTGCGCTTCAGTTAAACTAAAGGAAGTCATTTTATAAAAATTAAGTATATATGCGGTTAAGTGAAGTTACCCACCCTAACCAGTTGCATGGTCTGACGATCTCGCAATTGGAGTCTATAGCAAAGGAAATTCGGCAAAAACATTTAGAAACGATCGCCGCTACAGGTGGACATCTTGGTCCTGGGCTAGGCGTAGTCGAGCTAACTCTCGCTTTGTATCAAACCCTCGATTTAGATCGCGATAAAGTTGTGTGGGATGTGGGACATCAAGCCTATCCCCATAAACTGATCACAGGACGTTATAAAAATTTCCATACCTTGCGCCAAAAGGATGGGATTGCAGGTTATCTCAATCGCCGTGAAAGTGAATTTGATCATTTCGGAGCAGGACATGCTTCGACCAGTATTTCGGCGGCTCTGGGGATGGCGATCGCCCGTGATTTGCAAGGCGAAAATTACAAGACTGTAGCAATCATCGGTGATGGCTCCTTGACAGGTGGCATGGCTCTTGAAGCAATTAACCATGCAGGACATCTTCCCAAAACTAATTTATTAGTTGTCCTCAATGACAATGAAATGTCAATTTCGGCAAATGTCGGCGCAATTCCTAAGTACCTGAATAAAATGCGCCTCAGTCCACCGATGAAATTCATCACCAACAATCTCGAAGGACAAATCCGCAATATTCCCTTTGTTGGCGAACAAATCAGCCCTGAGATTGAGCGCATCAAGGACAATCTCAAGATTGTGACCATGGTGCAAAACAAAGTAGGAGCAGTATTTGAAGAACTCGGCTTTACTTACATTGGTCC
>CAZWRD010000236.1:0-3444 GCA_964636105.1 uncultured Bacteroides sp. | reverse complement strand
AGAGAACTTTTGATTTTTGCGAAATTTACTAATATGGAAAATAAGGTACAACTTACCAAATTTAATTTGGCAAACCTCAAAATAAGTATATTATAACAATAGTACTAAAAAAGCCAATTCTAAAAATATTTTAGAATTGGCTTTTTCTATATTTATAGCTTTAATGAAACGAGTTACCAGAAAAAATTCACACAGAGAAGGATGATTATTACAGGGACACCTAACAGTTTTCGAAAACATGTTAGATTTAATCAAATTAATGAACTACAGACAAATAATAAATTATAAACAAAAAAAAGAAATTTTTAAACAATATGGATATGAAAAAAATTATTAGCCTTTTTATATGCATTTCGGCATTATTACCTATGCATAAAATTACTCAAGCTCAGTTTAGTATAGACTCCTATGTATTATATAACAATCAGCACTTTCAAGATACCGTTTATATTTGCGAAGGTGATTCTATTCAAGCAATCGCATTAATAAATAATTTATATCATAGTAGTAATTTTAATATTCCCATTTTAGATAGTTTTTGGTTAGCAAACTCCAATTGTACTATTTCAAGTTTATGTAGTCCTACTAATTTTCCCGCTTCAGGCTTAACATGTTGGTTTGGAAGCAATGCCAATACTCGTGTACTCGAAAGCACAGTAATAAACTTAGAGAATTATCCAACTACAGAATTGTTTATTTCGTGGGATATGAAATATGGTGGCAATCAGAATTCATCCAATTGCGAATCGCCAGATGAACCGAGCGAAGGAGTTCATCTGATGTGGAAATATGCAGATAGTACAAACTGGTATCAGTTTTCGGGTATAGATTCAATGCCATCAGGCGTATATGGAAATTCATCATATCACCCCGGTAGTGGTGGTTATTGGACACCTGTTTCGGGAAATGCTGCTACAGGGCCATATTATACGTGGAATCACTACCAATCTAAACTTCCTATTGAAGCAATGGGGAAAAGGATAAAAATCAAGTTTTTTCAAGATTTAATTAGTGGAAATACATTCGATCACTGGGGCTTGGATAATATCGAAATAAAAACCAATTCTCTTTATAATGTTGAGTGGAAAGTTAATAATATTCCGGTTTCAAATAATTATAACATTACATCTCATTTTCCCAGTTTCGGAAAACATAATTATGTTTTTACAGCGGTTGAATTGAATAATGGTAATGTTTTTATTGATACAATAGTTGTAATTGTAAAGCCTAAGCCCACAAAACCATTTATTACCTATATGAATGATAGTTTAAAAGCTTATTATTTAGATGGAATACAATGGTATTATCAAAATGTACCAATTCAGGGTGCTTTCCAAAACTTTTATATCCCAAATAATAATGGAAGCTACACAGCTGTTTATACAAATGTTTTTGGTTGTAAGTCAGTTCATTCTGATCCGATAGTTGTGTATAATGTTGGGATTGATGAACTTTTTGAGAATAAAGTTGGCTATATTTCGCCAAATCCGGTAGTAAATACCTTTAAATTACATTTGGATAAAAAATTAAATAGAGTAGATATTTGCAATATTAATGGACAGATTATCAGAAATTTATTTATTGACAATAATTCTCTTTTTGATGTGTCTGATTTATCGGATGGAATGTATTTTTTAATTATTCATACAGATAATGAGCTGTTTAAGCTGAAACTATTAAAAACCAAATAATAATCTATTTGCTTCTATAATGAAAAGACTTATTTATCTATTTTTGTGTTTTACAATTATCTTTTTTACAATAAAAGCACAAGCACAATGTAATTATCAGGCTAGAGCCTCCTCTCTTGGAGTTGCACCTAACAGCATTATCAAAGTATGTTCGGGAAGGGCTGTTTATCTCAGTGTTAGCAGGAATAATTGTCCTGATTTGTCAATAAAAGAAAATTTTGATAACGGAAGTGCAAATCCCAATATTTGGGAACCCAATCCGAATATCGATTATTCTAATCCTTGCCCAATACTTCAACTTCCTGCAAGTGGTAAATATGCATGGATAGGAAATACATCTGCTCCACGCAAAATGACTACCCGTGCACTCGATTTAAGTCGTATTGATTATTTGGAATGGGATATGAAATATGGGAATTATTTGGGAAGCGGCAATTGCAATGCACCAACCATGCCTGGTGAAGGGGTTAGATTACAATTTTCTCTGAATAATGGTAATACTTGGGTAGATTTTCCCGGATCAGAAAATCCACCTTCAGGGGTTTATGGTAGCCCCAATTATATTGCTGGCAGCGGACATTATTGGACACCAGATACTATCAATCTGCTTGTAAATCCATACTATAAATGGAACAGATACAGAGTAAACATACCTGATCTGATTAAAATTCCGGGGGTAAAAATAAGATTTTTTCAAAGCAATTGCAGCTCAGATTCTTCTGATTATTGGGGTATTGATAATTTTAATCTGGTTTCGGTACCTAAAGTTAACTATAACTGGTCGCATGGTTCGCAGCTGATGAACCCTAATCCCATTTATCCTACAACTTCTACCTGGTATTATGTAAATATTATTGATTCAACATTTATTCCTGTAAAAATATTTAAAGATTCGGTATTTGTAATGATAGAAACCAACGGACCTACAGCAGTTTTTTCATCACCCGAATATGCATGCAATTTTAAAGAATTCGATATAGTTTATACAGGTAATGCTGGTGTTTATGATACTTATAAATGGGATTTCGGCACATATAGTGATATAATAAGTGGCAGTGGCATGGGACCCTATAAAATCAGATATATTTATGGGGGATATTCCGATTCAATAATAAATACAATCAGTTTACTGATTAATGAGAATTCGAGTTGTGCAAGTTTTGCAAGTAAAAGTATTAAACTATTTCTTAGTCCTTCTGTTTCGTTTATGTCACAACCCTATCCACCTGAAGGTTGTACCTCATTAACAGTAGAGTTTATTAATTCAACATTTCCTTATAACTCATCTGTTTTGTGGAATTTTGGAGACGATAAAACATCTGTTGAGTATAACCCCAAACATACTTTTGAAAAATCGGGAAATTATAATATTAAAATGTATGCCGAATTTTTGGGTTGCAAAGATAGTGCAACCGCAATTAATCTGGTTAAGGTATATGAAAACAACACACCCAATATTCGTTTGGTTGATAATACTTTATATACAGATATATATCAAGGGGCTTTGTATGAGTGGTATAAAAACGATGAATTTGTTTATGGTAGTACCGATAATTTTTATACTCCGTTAGAACATAATTATTACCATGTAGTAAAGAGAAATTTAATACATGGATGTGTTTCTGCTCCTTCCTCAAAAATTCTTTCTTTCGAAAAAACAGAAATATATAAAGATGATGTTATATTCAATAATCTGACACATGATTATTTTTCAATTAAATATAACGAATTAGTAAAAAAGATTGAGATTTAT
>CAZWRD010000235.1:0-3486 GCA_964636105.1 uncultured Bacteroides sp. | reverse complement strand
GCAGCCATTTTTCCGGTAACCAAAGTACCATATTCCATACCAAATTCTTCGCCCAAAGCAGCACGTACTGCTGGAGCTGTTTGCACGATAACGGTTTTGGTTTTATCAGCCAAAGCACTGATAATATTGCGGGTATGATCAACTTCGGTTAAAGCACCGGTAGGACATACAGAAACACACTGTCCGCAATAAGTACAAGGAGATTTTTCCAGATTCATTTCAAAAGCCGGAGCTACAACCGCAGTAAAGCCACGGTTTACAGCAGATAAAGCACCCACAGTTTGTACGTCATTACACATCATTTCGCAGCGACGGCACATAATACATTTATCCACATCGCGGATAATTGAAGGTGATGTATCCACTCTGTAAGTTGATTTTTCCCCTTGATAAGGAATTTCGCGGATACCAAATTTCTGAGCCATAGTCTGCAATTCGCAGTTACCCGATTTTGAACAAATCAAACAATCATAAGGATGGTCAGAAATCATAAGTTCAACAACAGTACGTCTTGCATTTAACACACGGATATTGTGTGTATCAACAACCATACCCTCAAAGGCTTCAGTAGCACAGGCAGGAGCAAGGTTTTTACGACCTTCAATTTCAACAACACACACGCGACAACCGCCCGGTTTGTTTTCTATTTTCATATCACCCAGTTCAAAATAGCATAAAGTAGGGATATCAATTCCAACTTTACGAGCTGCTTTCAAAACGGTAGTGCCTTTTTCTACTTCAACGATTTTATTATCTATAGTTAATTTAATCATTTCCATGTCTTGAATTTCTTTTTAAAATTATTTAATACTGATTGCGTTAAATTTACATTTTTCCAAACATGCACCGCATTTGATACAAATGTCTTGATTGATGTAATGTGCTAATTTTCTTTCTCCTGTAATGGCATTAACCGGGCAATTGCGTGCACATGCAGTACAACCAACACATTGTTCGGCTTCAATAATGTATTGCATTAATGCTTTACATTGACTTGAACGACATTTCTTAACGGTTACGTGTTCAACGTATTCATCCCAGAAATTATCTAATGTAGAAAGTACAGGATTTGGTGAAGTTTGTCCCAAACCACATAAAGAAGCATCTTTAATAACGTAACTTAAGTTTTTCAATTTTTGCAAATCTTCCATAGTACCTTTACCTTGGGTAATGGTTTCTAAGATTTCAAATAAACGTTTGTTACCAATACGACAAGGTGTACATTTTCCACATGATTCTTCTACTGTAAAATCCAGATAGAATTTAGCAACAGAAACCATACAATCGTCTTCATCCATAACTATCATACCACCTGAGCCCATCATAGAACCAGCGGCAATCAGGTTATCATAATCAATAGGCGTATCTAAATGATGTTCGGTTAAGCAACCGCCCGAAGGACCTCCGGTTTGAACTGCTTTAAACTTTTTACCATCTTTAATACCACCACCTATTTCGTAAATAATTTCGCGTAAAGTAATACCCATTGGAACTTCAATTAAACCAACATTGTTGATTTTTCCAGCCAATGCAAATACTTTGGTTCCTTTTGATTTTTCAGTTCCAATACTTGCAAACCAATCAGCTCCATTATTGATAATTACAGGAATACTTGCAAAAGTTTCAACATTGTTTACATTTGTTGGTTTTCCTAAATAACCGGATACTGATGGGAATGGTGGTTTAAATGTAGGTTCGCCACGCATACCTTCCATTGAGTGAATTAATGCAGTTTCTTCACCGCAAACAAAAGCACCAGCGCCATAACGTAATTCGATATCAAAATCAAAACCACTTCCTAAAATATCGGTTCCTAACAAACCATATTCTCTTGCCTGATTGATAGCAATTTTTAAACGATCGATAGCCAAAGGATATTCAGCACGGATATAAACCAAACCTTTGGTAGCTCCGATAGAATAACCACAAATAGCCATAGCTTCTATAACCGAGTGAGGATCACCTTCCAAGATAGAACGATCCATAAATGCACCAGGATCACCTTCGTCGGCATTACAAACTACATATTTTTGATCAGCTTGTGATTTGCTGGTAATTTCCCATTTCAAACCTGTTGGGAATCCACCGCCGCCACGACCGCGTAAACCTGATTTTTTAATGATATCAATGGTTTGTTGAGCATCCATTTCGGTAAGAACTTTGCCCATAGCTTCGTAACCATCGCGAGCAATATACTCATCAATATTTTCAGGATCAATAAAACCGCAGTTTCTTAATGCAATACGGATTTGTTTTTTGTAAAATCCCATATGTTTCGAATCACTAACGTGTTCTTTATTTTCAGGATCCTGATACAACAAACGGTTTACTTTTCTACCTTTAATAATGTGTTCTTCAATAATTTCGCGTGCATCAGCCGGTTTTACTTCAGTATAAAAAGTATTGTCGGGCATCACTTTAACGATAGGTCCTTTTTCGCAAAAACCAAAGCAACCGGTCATAATAACCTGTACTTCATGATCCAATCCTTTTTCTACAAGGATTTCTTTTAAATTATCGCCAATAGTCTGACTAAGTGATGCATGGCAACCTGTACCTCCGCATACAAGAAGATGCATTTTAAATTTTGCCATAATTATTTTCCTCCTTTAATTATTTTTTAATTGTTTCGTAATTTACAGGAATAATGCCATCAACCAATTCGTTGTTTTTGATGTATTTTTCGATAATTTCGTTAGCTTTTTTCTCGTTAACATAACCGAAAACAACTGCATCCTGATTTGGTAAAGTTACTTCAATTGTAGGTTCTGCATAGCAATAACCCATACAACCTGTTTGAGTAACAACAGCCTCAATATTTCTTTTTTCAAGTTCATCTATCATATATTCCATCACAGTTTTTGCACCAGATGCAATACCACAGGTAGCCATAGCTACTCTGATTTGAACCAAACTTTCAGGATTGTTACTTTTTTCTCTAAGATTTAACTTAGATTCAAGTCCTTCCTTCATTTTTCTGAGATCTGCCAAAGATTTTACTTTTGTCATAATTTTCTCCTTTTTTTATTATTAAACTAATTTGAATAATGTATTTCTGTTAAATTCTCTTTAATCATTTCTTTTAAATACCTGATTACCTCCGGTTGATTCATACGCATTCCATCCAATGCTTCCTTTATTTCTTCTGTATCAAATACATATTCACCACTTTCGGTTTTATGTGTATATACAAAACGGATATTTTCGTTAGCTGCAGCTGTAAGTACAATAACACCAGCAATATCGCCCATCATGGGTCTATCCAGATTATCGTGCTGAAAAACAGCTTTTAGCAAAGTTCCTTTGCCTAATTCAGAAGATATTGTGAGGCTACCACCAGCTCTTTCGGCATTTTGTTTAAATAATGGTATTCCCAAACCTACTTTTCGGGTAGTTCGCGAAGTACAATAAGGATCTGTAACATTTGCCAACATTTCTGCCGACATTCCTTTACCATTATCTTTAATACTTATGCTATAAATATTT
>CAZWRD010000234.1:0-3523 GCA_964636105.1 uncultured Bacteroides sp. | reverse complement strand
CGTTTTAGTATAAAGAGATTGTCGCGAGTGAATAGTTTAGTGGGGGGCTGACTTAGTTTTGGTTAGTTGATATGTTTTAGTTTTAGTTTGTGCGAAGTGAAGATTTTTATAGTTGGAAATAATAACTTTAGTATGGGCGATTTCCAAGAAGAATATTCACATAGAATGAGAGAAGGTTCTAAAAAAGGTATTCAAGGCATACATAAATATGCCCCAAAATATATTTTTCTTGCCGAATCTACTTCTATTCTCCCCGGATATGAAATGAAAGAAGCTCTAAGAAAGGCATATCCTGGCGAACCTCTCCCGAAATTTTACCGAATTGATCCCAGGCAAGTTAGAAAAGTTATGGAAGCTGGGAAAAAAGTAGTACAAGGAAACGCTAACGAAGAAGATAGGACATATTTCGAAAGTAAAAAAGAAGAACTACAAGAATTTCTTAAGAAAAGAATTGCAGATAGAGATGCGCACATTCTCGTTTATGATCAAGATTGGTCTACTGGGAAAAGCCCCGCTTCCATTGTAGCTTTATTAAAAAATCCAGAAATATATGGGTTTAATTCGGAAGTTAAAAGCCAAAATGTTAAAATGAATGATTTTGGAAGTAATGTGCGCGAGGATACTGCTAGAGAGTTTGATATTCATCCCTCAGACATTTTGCCTTCATCAACATTAAGATTAGAATCTGATGATGTAAGGATAACTTATAAAGAAAGACCAAATTATGGGTCTAATTTTAGAAGACCACGCATCAAAGCTAAAGATGGTTTGCCTTTAATATCTCTTTATAAAAAGGCAGGTAGAGAGCTGGGCGAAGAACTCCATGCCGAGATAGAAAAGAAAAAATCTCTAGAACAAAAAGTTTCGTCAGTTGTGGCAATTGCAGGAATAGTCTCAAGTTTATTTTTTATCAGTTCAAATGTCACAGGAAACGCAATCGCAAACATTAGTTTTCAAAATTCAAGTTTTCTTGGTGCAGGTTTATTGGTTGTTGGTTTAGTTGCAGGATTTTTCTGGGTAAAATCTAGGAAGAAGTAGTTTCGTCGTCGTGTCAGTCCCCCCATTTTTCTTTAGAAAATATATAATCGTCGAGCGACAATCTCCTAATGAGGGGAGCATGAGAATTAATTGAGTATAATTATATTAGGCTCTTGTTTCCTCGTGAGGCTCCCACAAATCTTGGAGAGATTTGAGAGCTGAGCCGATAGAGATGAAACAACGAGGAAAATTAATTTAATCCAAAATCGTGGGCGGGGGACGGAAAAAGCTTTTTGCTTCTTTTTTTTAAAAAGAAGTTGAGATGGGGCACTTTTCGTTTTAGTTAGTTTCTAGTTAGGATTAGCCGAATAAGTTTTTGAACCAATCTACAATTTTTTGAATTAAAGTTTTATTTAGCTCTGGATTAGGCGTATTACCTTTAGAAATAATTAGAACGTCCTTTAAGCTTTCATCTTTTGTGTTTATATTGCTATATTCCCAAACCCATTCATTATCTGAAATCTTCTTAACGGGATATTTTTCATTGAATTTTGCTGTTACATTTCCATAAATAGTTATTTTTTCATAATCTGCTGTATTAAAAGTTGAAAGACTATCAAGATAATATTCAAATGGCAGATATAGACTTGGTTCTTCGATATATAAAACAAAGGTAGAATTAGGATATATCAAAAAGGACTCTGTCTTCTGAAAAACCCCATCGGAAGTGCTATAATCATCAGAATATATGTCGCAAGAGTAATAATGCTCCCAATCAAGAAAGGGATGTTCTGGGGTCATCCATTGACATTCTCTGCTTATAACTGGTTCTTTATATCTTACTTGAAAGCTTACTTGACTGACATCATCACCTCTGCATTTACCTTGATAACAACTTTGTCCTTTGGCTTTTAAGTAAACACTTGCGTTAACTGTATCTTTTTCATTTGAATGAATTATAAATACTGCCCTTAAGCTTCCTCCAAAATAATCATCCGTGGCATTTATTGTAACTTTAGCACTGATTAAATCTAAATTAAGATTGGGTATCTCGGCTTGTGATGTTTGATTAATTTCTTGAAAAATTACATCTGCACTTACTACTGGTAGGATTAATGCTAATGCAACAAAAACTAATATTATTATTTGTTTCATAATCTTGTTAACTTTTTATGCCTTTTAAATCCTCTTTAGACTTCAATCTGCTTTGAAGTTATTCTGACTTTGGTCTTAAAAAGTAAATAATCAAACCAAGAGTTATAACAACAGCCATTATGCCAGCAATCCAATAGATTAATTTTGAAGGTTCTTCTTTCCCGCATTTAGAATCAAGACAGGAATTTATTTTACACTCAAAACTATTTTCACAAGAAATTCCATCTGATTTTTGAGTTATCAATTTATATTCTGATGAACAATATTTTCCAGATTGTCTTAAACCAATAGTATTACATTCTTTCACAGGTTGAGATTGATTTATGCAGATATTATTTGCACATCCATTAGGACAGATATTGCAATTTTTCATAGAGGTAGAATTACAATAACTTTCGGTAGTCCCAGCTTTAATACATTTATAAGAAAGATAACCTATGCATTGCGAACTGCCTTCGCAATAAGGAGAACCCATAGATGGCATCATGCAATCCTCATCATTATAACATTCTATGTTTGGGTCGGGAGAACCACAACCTTGAGTTTCAATAGGCTTATTTGCAGTAGTTCCGCAAGAACTTAAATCTGTACAAGTTCTTGTTTGTTGACTATTTGAACAAGAACTCCAATCAGAGCAATTCCAATTTTCGATACATTCTTCAGTAATATTTACTCTAAAAGCTAAAATTACACTTGCTTTAGAATTTACATCATCTCTTGAAGAATAAAAAATATCACTTATTATTGCATCCAAATTCCCAACTTTAGCAGAATCAATATATGGATAAAATTGATATGGAGATGTTTGTTCATTAAGAGTTTTTGTAAGCTGGTCATTGATTTGCAATTTAACATCATTAAAATAAATATAATTAGTAGAAACGTTGTATTCTTCTCCATTCAAATTAAACTTAATTGGGTTATCTCCTTCAGTAATATTTACTCTAAAAGCTAAAATTACACTTGCTTTAGAATTTACATCATCTCTTGAAGAATAAAAAATATCACTTATTATTGCATCCAAATTCCCAACTTTAGCAGAATCAATATATGGATAAAATTGATATGGAGATGTTTGTTCATTAAGAGTTTTTGTAAGCTGGTCATTGATTTGCAATTTAACATCATTAAAATAAATATAATTAGTAGAAACGTTGTATTCTTCTCCATTCAAATTAACATTTATAACATTAGCACTAACAAATGTTAATGAAAGAAATATTACTAAAAAAGCCAAACCAAATATCTCTTTTTTCATCTTATTGTTTTTAGTGGAGTAGTATTTAAAAGGCTTTCGTTCGTCGTAGAAAAGTGCCCCAGAGTTATTAAAATTCTGAAATTAAATTTCAGCTATCTTTCGTGCTTTTTCCGTCGGGTGGGGGTGGCAATA
>CAZWRD010000233.1:0-3555 GCA_964636105.1 uncultured Bacteroides sp. | reverse complement strand
TTGAGGATAAAGTTGTTACGATTATCCTTGAATAGAGGAATTATACAAATAATTCATTCAACAAGTAAGATTATTCTCCAAAGCTGGATTTTTGCCCCCGTTCTGTGTAGTTAACAAAACGTAACTGCAAGATGGGTTAAAATACTTGCCGTTTTGACAGCCTTGTCGGGAGCCCTTGCAAAAACCTGTTCTCACACAGGCAAATCCCGATCCGTTTACTGATTTTAGCTGACTAAGTTTTCAGTTCAAAGAAACAGTTTGAGGATCACTCATCCTGACCAGCACCAATGGTAAAGTAATCTTCGAGAAAAAATATACCTATTTGCCGGCTGGATATCAGGAAATTAATATCAATGGTACTGAACTTTTGCCCGGATTTTATATCTATAAGCTGATCACCTCCGATGAGACGAAGTAGTCATGACGAGCGATGTTTTATGCGTTTTTAAAAATTTGAATATCAATAGTAAACGGACAATTCGTATTGCTGTTTATATGGACGAGGAATTGTACCAGTAAGGAGGTAAAGCTTATCTCAAATATGTGAAGGATAAAGCTGGAAAACAATATCTGGCGCTTGAATTAGAAGGGGGGCTCATTTACACCCAGAATGTTCACAGTGGATGCTCCAAAAGCTGTGGTTAACCGGTTAGCAGGATTTCAGAAATACCTTGAACCTTATGGCATAAACACGATAAATGCAGGATGGGGAGGAGTTGACATCGGCCCGTAGAAAGAAATCAATGATCCATTGATGTCGTATGGAACGGATTCACAACGTTATTTCGATCTGCATAATTCTGCCAACGATACCTTCGATAAAATCAATCTCCGTGAACTTCAGCTTGGAAGTGGCTGTATCACATAGATTATTTATCTGATCGATAAATATGGGATTGAATAATTAAATTTAATGAGTATCGGTCAAGATCAACAAACGTTTGTAAGTGTCAAGATTATTGTCATGTTGAGCGAAGTCGAAACATGATTTGATGTCTTGATTATGAAAATTATACTTTATTAGGCCTTCGATCCCGTACATACGGGACTCAGGCTGACACGAAAAAAAAACAACACTAAGTTTTATTAATGTTACCTGACACTCATTTTAAATTAAGTATTCAGTCTTCTCAAAGGATTAGAAAGAAAGTACCGAAACACAATGTTCCGGTACTTATTTTGTTGAGAAATATCAGTAATCGGGCAGGATAATTATCGTATCCTCAGCGCCTGATTCTATTTTGAAGACGGTATCTGATAAATTAAACTACTATTCCGATATCCATTCAGGTCCTTATACCAATCAGGATAAACAATACCGCCACTGATCGCCCATTCCGCGAATTTCAGATGAACCTGCAGAATGTCCTGTTTTTCGATGGGATAATCAAAGGATTCATAAATATTGATGGCCCATGGAAGGTTATTCGCCGTTACATAATATCTGCCTGAAGCAGGATCACTGCTGTCTTCCCATTGACCGAACATATTTATGTCAGCTAAATCAGTGGCTGCGTAATAGGGAAGATGAACTTCCATATCGCGGTTTTTATTGATTATTAGAAAAGGATTGAAATGGCTGATATCAAGATCGTTAATAGTATAAGTATTGGGTTTGAATGATATAGTAATTGTTAAGGTAACAGGATCAACGAAAGGGGCTTCAGGTTCTGTGTTTACACCGATCCCGATCCCAGGATGTGGCATTTGTGCAAATGCATTGTCATATAAGATAATGGTCGGTTTTGATTGTCCTGATTCAGTTCCGTTTGATTCGAGGTTGATAAAACTTTCGGAAAGAGAATAACCGGTAACTGTAACATCAGCCGGTATGATAGCATCGGAGAGTTGAAATCCGAAACCGTTTTCAAATGATGCTCCAAAAGCTCTGATAACAAAGGTTCCAATGACCTGATCAACATAATTTGAAGTATTTGACAGGGTTTCGAACTGATAATCAATAACAAGGTCATTGAAATCATAATCACCTGTTCCCGGCCAGAGATCTTCAAAAGCGAGTGTTCCAAAGCCTGTTGCTGGATAAAGATTTGATGCTCCAACAATAATATTAATTGTGATCGTCGCTATGTCACATAAGTTATTCAGATCACAAACCTGATAATCAATGCTAACTGTGCCGGTGTAACCGTTATGGGGAGTAAAAGTTACTTCTCCAGTCGTTCCGTTAACGCTGAAGACTCCTTCTGTTGCAGGATCAGGTTCGGTGCCGTTTATAAAACTCACGGTTGCTGGGTTCAATGCTGCCCCGCCTGCTATATCATTGTCAATAACATCCAGTGTTATAGGTGTATTAACCAAAGTGCTCGCTCCATCATTATTAGCAGTTGGCCCGCTTACTGCATTTACTTCAACAGTGATTGTTGCGATATCACAGAAATTGTTTATATCGCAAACCTGATAATCGATACTTACTGTTCCTGTAAAACCTGTAACAGGTGTGAAAGTTACAAGTCCGTTAATTGCATTTACACTGAAAGTGCCTTGTGTAACAGGGTTAGGTTCTGTACCTGAAATAAAGGTCACCGAAGTCGGATCAAGTGAAGAAGAACCTTCGGTGTCGTTGTCCAAAATATTGATATCAACAGGCATGTTGAGTTGAGTGGTTGTATTATCATCAACTGCAGTTGGCCCTGTAGGATAAGCGATTGTTACAGTTGCCAGATTAGAAGCGTAATTGTTCTGATCCCTAACAAAATATTGAATAGGAGTTGGGTTTCCTGTAAATCCTGACTGAGGAGTAAAGGTAATCGCACCATTTGATGTATTCACTGACCAAATACCTTCGCCGCTTACAGTGAAGGAGCTTCCTGCAGTTGCTGTGCCATCAATCTGAACTGTTGAAGCTACAATTGGCTTTGTGCCGGCGACATCATTGTCCAAAACAGATACTGTTATTGCCTGTCCGGGACTTCCAATCCCTGAATCGTCGCTGGCAGTTGGAGTGAAGATTGAAATCAGTTCTACCCAATCTCCTTGTAGTTGCGCTTCACCTGTTACCAACAAGGTATGATTATCATTTTCAAACTCGCCACCGGCACCCATTGAAAACTCTATTTCATCAAATGCCAAACCGGATGAGGCAGCAAAATGAAGATAAGCATAAGGTTCTCCTGAGTTTTGACCAGTACCAGGTTTTCCGTAATAATCATGGGTTGAGTATTGTGAACCATTGATAGATGTGATGTAATGACTGGCGTTATTTGGTAAAAGTGCAATCACGTTTGAAGTTGCGAATGTTCCTATAACCAGTCCGTTACGGAATATTTTAATCGTATTCTGTCCATCACCAGCCGGCCAGGAGATGCCAAAATATCTTTCCGGATTGTTAAAGGTCAGTTTTACTTTTCCGCCTACTTTAATGGCCATATATTTACCAGTTCCACAGCCATACTGATCATCCTGTTTTACGTAGGATTGACCTGTTGTCTGATGGTAAGTGCCAATGGCAGAAGTATAACCATTTGGCATAGGTGCCCAATTTGAATTTGGGACAGTAAAACTACTAAAATCTTCGGTGACCAGTGTTCCACCTGT
>CAZWRD010000232.1:0-3564 GCA_964636105.1 uncultured Bacteroides sp. | reverse complement strand
ATACTTTTTATTATCTGACCTTTAACAAGGCTAAAGGAACTGAAAATCAAAATCAGGATAATAATTTTTTTCTTCATTTTTTTTAATTTTAATTGTTTATTAATTAACAACGAAATTACAAAAAAAATAATTGTTTAAGGCAAAAAAAATCGGGTTGTAGATTTTTTTATCTTACAACCCGAAAATATTTGTAGTTCAGACTTTTTATAACTGAGGACCCGCAGCTACCAATCGTTTTCCTTCTTCATTATCAGTAAAACTTTCGAAATTTTTGATGAATTTTTCGCCCAAATTTCGTGCAGCTACATCCCACTCAGCAGGATTAGCCCATAAATTGCGTGGATTGAGCAATTCTGGTTTAACATTGTTTACTGCTTTTGGAATTGCAAAACCAAATACGGGTAAAGTATCATATTCTGCATTATCCAATGAACCATCAAGTATTGCATCAATAATAGCACGAGTTGAAGGAATATCAATTCTGCGACCAACACCAAAAGGACCACCAATCCATCCTGTATTTACCAGATATGCTGTTGAACCGTGAGCTTCAATTTTTCGAGCTAATTCTCTGGCATAAACAGTAGGGTGCAAAAGCAAGAATGCAGCTCCAAAGCAAGATGAAAATGTTGGCGTAGGTTCTTTGATTCCTCTTTCTGTACCAGCAACTTTAGCTGTATATCCACTTAAAAACTGGTACATTGTTTGGTCGTTAGTTAGTTTTGAAACTGGAGGCAATACTCCAAAAGCATCTGCTGTAAGGAAGATGATTTTCTTGGCATGTCCGCCTTTTGAAACAGGTTTAACGATATTGTTTATGTGATATATTGGGTAAGAAACACGGGTGTTTTCTGTTTTAGAGCCATCTGCAAATAAAATATCACCGGTATTTTCGTCATAAGCAACATTTTCTAATAAAGCATCGCGTTTGATAGAATTGTATATATCAGGTTCGTTTTCTTTGCTCAGGTTAATACATTTTGCATAACATCCACCTTCGAAATTAAATACACCATTATCATCCCAGCCATGTTCATCATCTCCAATCAATAAACGTTTAGGATCTGCTGATAAAGTGGTTTTGCCAGTTCCTGACAATCCAAAGAAAACAGCTGTATCACCATCTTTTCCCATATTTGCAGAACAATGCATTGAAGCTATGCCTTTTAATGGTAAGAAATAATTCATGATTGAGAAAAATCCTTTTTTAATTTCACCGCCATACCATGTGCCACCTACAACTGCACGGCGTTCTTTAATGTTGAATACGGTATAAACATCACTGTGCATATTGTGTTCCTGCCATTTTTTGTTGGTAGTTTTACATGCATTAAGCATCACAAAATCAGGAACAAAATCTTTTAATTCTTCTTCTGTTGGTCTGATAAACATATTTTTCACAAAATGTGCCATCCATGCAACTTCTGTTATTACTCTGATTTTTAAACGGGTATCTTCATTGGTGCCAGCAAAACCGTCCATAACATAAACTCTTTTCCCATTTAATTGATTTACTGAGTTTTCATATAAATCATTCCAAACTTCTTCTGATATAGGTTTGTTGTCAGAAGATTTTCTTATTGGATTTGCCCACCAAACATTGCTTTTCGATTCGTCTTCCTGAACAATGTATTTATCCTTTGGCGAACGACCGGTATATATTCCGGTATCAACAGTTACAGCGCCTGTTTTGGTTACAAATCCTTTTTCAAAACCTTGTAATTCAGGATAAGTTTCATGTTTAAATAATTCTTCATACGAGAGGTTATAATGTATTTCTTCCACTCGATCTAAACCATAAGTTTTTAATGCATTTTTGATTCTTTCCATATTCTTGTTATATGTTATAAACTGAAAAAATAAACAATCTGCAATCTTAGTTGATTGTTTATTAGATAATAAAAAATTAAAAAAAATCACAACAATCTGTATTTTAATTGCTTTACTTGCAGTTGTTGTTAAATTAATGTGTTTTTTTAGTTTAACAAAAATACAATTTTTTTAAATCTAACAACTATAAAATGTTGAAATTTTTTTAATAAACTTAACAATTAAATAAAAGGTTTGATTATCTTTGTGTAATAATTATTTTAGCATGGAAAAGTTAAGAATTGATTTAGAAAATCTGGATAAAGTATTTCCAGATGATTTTAGCCCTGAACAGATTGCGAAAGCTAAGACTCTTTTTTTGAAAGAATTATCTGAAAAGGCTCATCAGTTTTATGGTGGTAAAATACAAACAGTTCCTAAAGCACCTGTTTTGGGCTTTAACTGGTTTAATGTTTGGTACACACCAGGTGTATCAAGAGTTTCAACAAAAATCAGAGATGACCACAATGCTTCCTACGACTTATCAAATCGTGGAAATTTAGTTGCTGTTGTTAGTGACTCTACCAGAGTTTTAGGCGACGGAGACTGTTCTCCATCTGGTGGTTTGGGTGTTATGGAAGGTAAAGCATTTCTGATGAAGTATCTTGGTGGTGTTGACGCAGTTGCTTTGTGCATTGACAGTAAGGATGAAACTGGGAAAAATAACCCTGATAAAATTATAGATTTTGTAAAAATGCTTCAACATAGCTTTGGTGCTGTTAATCTGGAAGATATATCTCAGCCAAATTGTTTCAAGGTTCTGGATGTCTTGCGTGAAGAATGTGAAATACCGGTTTGGCACGACGATGCTCAAGGTACTGCATGTGTTACTTTGGCTGGTTTGCTAAATGCTTTAAAACTTACAAATCGAAAAATTGAAGATACAAAAATCGTTTTGTATGGTGCTGGAGCATCTAATACAACTATTGCCCGTTTGATAATTGCTGATGGAGCAAAAGCTGAAAATCTGATAATGTTCGATTCAAAAGGTTCTTTAAATATTGATCGTAAGGATATTGAAGATGATAAACGTTTTTATCGTAAGTGGGAACTGTGTTTAACTACTAACAAAAGTAATGTTAAAACAATGGAAGAAGCCATGAAAGGTGCAGATGTATTGATTTCATTATCAACACCTGGTCCTGATACCATCAAGAAAGAATGGATACAGCTAATGGCAGAAAAATCAATTGTTTTTGTTTGTGCCAATCCGGTTCCTGAAATTTATCCTTATGCAGCAAAAGAAGCTGGTGCCTATATAGTTGCAACTGGTAGAGGAGATTTTCCAAATCAAGTTAATAACTCCATTGGGTTTCCTGGAATTTTAAAGGGTGCTTTGATGGTAAGAGCTAAAAAGATTACTGATAATATGGCAATTGCAGCTGCACATTCTTTAGCCGATTATGCTGAAAAAAGAGGAATTGATATTGAAAATATTGTTCCCAATATGAATGAAATTGAAGTGTTTCCCAATGAAGCTGCTGATGTTGCTATGCAAGCAATTAAAGATGGTGTTGCTCGAATAAATATAACGAAAGAACAAGCTTTTGAGACTGCCAAAAGGGATATTCAGTATTCTCATCAATTAGTAGATAAGTTAACAACAGAAGGATTTATTACTAGTCCTCCATCTGAAATGCTTGATGAAGCTTTAAATTGGGCAATTGAACAAGTTAAATAAATTAAAATAAATAA
>CAZWRD010000231.1:0-3657 GCA_964636105.1 uncultured Bacteroides sp. | reverse complement strand
ATAGCCGGGAAAACTACAGGTTGTGGCTGGTTGAGTCAACTGCATACCCAGATTTATGAATTGGTAAATATTTATCCACGTGAGGATTACACAGACGAACATCAAACGTACATCAAGTGGACAGATGAATGTCTCAAGTACATCAAGGCCGCCACCCCAGAAGAGAAAATCGACTTTGCTATGTATGGCATCAAACTGTACGGCGTAAAGGAAACGCCAGAATTCAATATATCCAAGTATATTGGAGAAGCCATTCAGCTTGCTGCCGATAAAGAGAACGCTAAAGCACTTTATCTGCTAGGACTATTTCAGGAATATGGCACCTACCCAAACCTCAGTGTGTATGGCCGAAACGCAAGTGCTAAGTTCGCTGCCGACTACATGACCCAATCAGCAGAGAAGGGGTTTGTTCCCGCCCAAAGCTGGATGGGGTCGTATCACGCAAAAATAACGAAGGATGTTCTTGAAGCCTGTAAATGGCACTCACTTGCAGCAAATAATGGAGATCTCGAATCTCAGAAAGCTCTTCTAGCATTGAAACCTCAGGTAGCCTCGGCGAAAGAGGAATTCGCTGCCAAGGAAAGCTTCACCGTCGATAAGGCTAGGGAAGAGGCGGCGCAGTATAAAGACAAAACTTTAGTCTTGAAAGGGTTCTATCTGGGGATGGATATCCAAAAGGCTGCATGGTTGCTCACCGAATACATGAAGGCAAGGCCAAGGAAAGATGTATCCAAAGAACTTGACAGTGCCAGCGATTCTAATGATCCGGCGCAGATGATGGCTGCAATGGAATCTATGAGCATGGCATTAGTAGATGGACTGACTGGCGCAAATCCTCAAAAATATGAAGTGACCGCAGCCTCAAATGGCGAAAAGGTTGTAAAAGATGGCAATCGAGCTATTTTAACAGCAGGCAACGACGGGAAGGTGAAAGAGTTCTTCCTTCCCCCGAAAATTCTTAGCGTATTATTCGGCGTAGACTTTAAAGCGGTCTCTAGCGATAAGTTTCTTGAAACGTTCAGGAGTGCCTACGGTCTGGGATCATTTAAAAGCGATACAGAAAAAGTTGTCGTAATGACATCGGAAGAAGGCTTCAACGAACTCAAGAGGTATGAGAGCGACAAGGGCTTTTCTGTTCTATTCTATGACGAATCTTCACATGTCATTGGTGACAAAAAGGCGATGGAGTTGAAAGTCATGGGTATGGGCAATGTCTACGACAAGAACACCATGATCATCAGAGCCACCGCATCCAAAGCGAAGTTGGAGAGTTCGTTCGACTAATTGGCTTATAAATCCGCAGATCTATTTGAGCCTTGCGGCCAGCAAGCAACAGGTTTGGTCAAGTTGAAACATACTGTTTATGAGCATCTATAGTTTTCGCATCAATCAAGGTAAAATCAAACAGGAGCACAAAATATGAATATTTTCACAACACACGAACAGATCGAGAAAATGGTGGATACATTCCTCAATGAGTTTAATCGCGTACCTCTTTACAATGTTGAGGCTAAAAAGAAGCTGCTCAAAGATCTGCTGGCAAACCACAATAACCAGATAGCCGACGGGATTATCAAGGAGTGCGCAGAATCAGGTTGCGAAGATTGTCAGATTCGCGACGAAGCATTTCTTCATAAAGTATGAGCCAAATAAACCCCTAAACACGTTCTCTTCTATTGGTATCAGTAGTATATCAAGATATTTCCATCGGAAAAATATGGGGCAGGCCTTTGGACGGCATGAATACCCCGAAGAACCAAACGGTTTTCAAACCGCCCGTTTTGCTCGGTTTTCACACCGCAGCCAACACTCCTGACGACATTCCTCCTCGTCAACCTGCCGCCAAAGCTGGGGAGCCTGCTGCACAGCGACGCCTGAGCACCGCGAGAAAGCGTCTTCATTGCCACCTTCTGGATACTGGACAAAAAACGCACGGAAGAAATATATGCTTCACATCACACAGATGTTCAGCTAGTTACAAACTCAACCGCCAAACGTGTAAGAAACAGCGACCAGAAGCGTAACTGAAATAATGTTGTACAGCCGTGAAAAGACTGCTACATATCCCCCTACAAATGGGCGGGTTACAAAGGCATCATCAGAACATTGCAGGAACATAAGAAACCGCTCAATAACTTGGCCCTTTCAAAACTACCGGAGATAACAGTGCTAACCGTATTTAATGTAGGGCAGGGCGACGCTTTGTTTCTGAAGCCAGACTTCGGCTGCAAGTTTGGCCAGCTGCCACTGCTTGTAGACACAGGTCCTTCTGCTGCAAAAGTCGCCGATCGCATAGGAGAAGAGACGCTAGCCGTATTGGTTACGCACTCCCATGTTGACCATATCGGAGGCTTACCAAAGGTGCTTCGCAGCAAAGCGATTGCTGAATTGTTCGTCCCTTGCTATCTTCCGGAAATAGCGCGAATCAATCAGTACCTGCGACGATTTTCCAAAGTCAAACTGAAAGAATTGAATTGGCAGCGCCTTTGGAAAGAACACATCATTCCCGTTGCTGACGGGGATGAATTGTGCAACCACCTGTCAATCCTGAATCCCCCGCGCCACCCGGACCAATTTATTTTTGGCAATGAAAGGAGTGAGCTTGAAATTCTTGATGCACTCAACATTTTGCGCGAACTAGAAATTGAATTGCCGCGAGAGGAAATAGTTAATTACTCAACACCCTTGTTCCCTCCCCGGCAAGATGAACAGAACAATGAATATCGGTTCCTTGCTCGCCAGTTTGTTCATCGCTTTTTCGTTTCTCTAGCCGAATCACTCCGCCAGCAACGACCTGAAGCCGTCTCCTATGAGGTCAATAGGCATATTGAGTTGACTGCGAATCAGGCAAGCATAGTTTTCAGATTTTCGGATCACAGTGGTACGTGGCTATTTACCGGTGACGCCGATGAAACTGTTTTTGATCGCTTAATTTCTCAAGGAACAGACATCTCGGCAAAGTACCTCAAGGTTCCTCATCACGGAAGCCGGGGGAATTTGACCCGAGCGATCCTTCAAAGAATTGATCCTGAATACGCCATTGTGAGCCACGCTAACAGAGCGTTTGGGCGCTCACTGGATACGCATCCTCACCACGAAATAATTGATCTTTTGGATCGATGCGGTGTGCAGACCTACTACACCAATCCCGTAATAAAGAAGAAAGTGCAAATACGAACGGCCATCGTTGGAGCAACTCCGGATGGGGCAATTGTCTTTGCATAAGCCCAACCCGGCAGTCGAGCGAAGTTGCCAAGAGTTGCCAAGGGACAGGCCTTTGATCATAGGCAGTCCGCCAAAAGTCTTGGGCGCAAAATCCAATCTTGTGAGATTACCCTCATGCTGGTAGTTTGCTCCCAGGTTTTAAAGAGATGATCACCAGTGCCGCGCAATCCGACGAGAAGAATGCCATGCCCACTATATCCATGATTTGATGGCGGATTGGGAGCTGGCAGTGAAAGGGCAGTATCCAATGCCAATCAGAGGGCTGGATCAATGAGAATCAAGGATGTTATTCCGGAAGAGAATGGTTTCCTGCGTATCGTCTCCGAAGTCTGATTATTCACTGGAAGCCGGGCTATGTTCGCCCTATAGTGGTTCTCGAGCGTGTGTGGGTAATGGCGTCCACAGACAGTCAGGCAAACTAACTTACCTACG
>CAZWRD010000230.1:0-3657 GCA_964636105.1 uncultured Bacteroides sp. | reverse complement strand
TTGTTTTTTGATTATCGCAACTCATCTTGGATATGAGATTAAGGAAGTTTTACCGCAACATGCGAGAATAGACGGAATTGAGGCGAAGGGATTGGATAAAGATTTTAATTTGATTGTGGACCATAATCCAGTTATTGGAAGATTGGCGAATTCGACGCCGGAATTAATCGTCGAGAAGATGGCGAATATTTTTGATAGTGAGTATTTTAGATATCTTAACGAAAAGATAAAGAAGTGATTATTTCCTAGAACTTATCAAATATCTATGTCGTGGCTCCGAAACAATTAAAATACTTTCATAAGATTTGACTATATCGCTGAACTTCTCTTTAATATCATCCATTATTTTATAATATTCTTTATCCTCACTAGTTTCAAACATCATCTCTAAATCCCATGGGGCAAACGTAACTACTGTGTTAATTAAATTCGGTAATTCCTTGCAATAATCGATAAATTCCTTTTTTCTTTCTTCGTTAATGTTTTTAAAGAAAACAAACGCCTTGTATGTATTGAATCCAACCAGGTCTGAATTTAAAAAAATCTTATATCCTCTAATTATTTTATCCTTCTCCATCTCCTTAATTCTATACGCAACCACTTTTGGATTTAGCTTTACTTTGTCTGCAATATCTATTAGTTTTATCCTAGAATTTGAATTTAGCATATCGAGAATATTTCTATTTTTTTCATCGAGCTCTATTTTAGATTCTTTTTCGCCAAAATTAAATTCCACTGCCCTTGATCCATCAGAATACAACCACCTTCTATTATATTGAATATTTTCAACAGTAATTGAAAGCTCTTTCTCTTGAATATATTTACTGAACTTATCCGACATCTTGTTATAAACAATAAAAAAATCATGAACATTTACAGCCCAAATACCAAATATTAAATCCCATTTTCCCTTACAAATGCCGGTCCAATAAACCGCCGGATCTTTATTTAGATACTCCACCAGACTGTCCGTTGTTTCCTTAGATGCATTGGTTAATTTCAAATAAACTTTATATCCAGTTAATCCCAAACGATAAGTTGCGGGAACAGTCAGAAAGCCTCTTATGATTTTCTCTTCCACTAAATGATTTATTCTATGGAAAACCACCTCTTTACTTAATCTAACTTTCTTCGCTATATCAGAAAGACTTGCTCTACTATTTTTATCGAGCTCAAAAATTATCTTTTTATCCTTTAAATCTATATTTATTGACATATTTTAATAATAAGATATATAGTATATAAATATTATCCTTTTGTTAAATATACGAAACACAATATTTAACTATGGATTATACTACATGTTACTATACTTAAGTAGTTAATACTTAGGAGAAAATAAAAAATGACAAACGAAACACTAGAACAAAAAATAAACAAGGTCGCTATAACAACACCAGATGTAGCTATACAATATGGTTTAGGATTGGCATCTGATGGGCACAAGTTGACAAACCTCTGGATTGAAACAACAAATCCGGGACACTGTAATCTTGCTTGCTCTTATTGCTACGCAAGCGGCGGAGAAGGGGTTAAAGACTCGTTGAGCCAAAACGAATGGTATCAAGTTTTAGAAAGAGCAAGAGATGTTGGAATTACTTCTATTGGCATACCCGGAGCGGGAGAACCGTTCCATGCTGCTGCAAAAGATAAAACAATGGCCATATTGGAAAAATGTAAAGACTTAGGAATTTATGTAACTCTTTTTACAACTGGACAATTCATAACTCCAGAATTAGCTGATAAGCTATATGACTTGCCTGTAGAACTTATGATAAAGGGAAATTCTTTGATGCCCGAAGTTCAAGACAAGTTTGTTAGCAATCCAGCAGCTGGAAGAGAAATACATGGATACGGAACTAGTAGAAATAATGCATTGGAATTATTAATTTCAAAAGGATACAATGACGAAGCTAGATGTCAAGCTCAATTTGGAAGAAAAAGTAGAATGGCAATTGTAACCTCTATTATGACAAACAATATTCCAGAGCCGCAAGCTAAACCAGTTTCATCAGAGGAAATAAGAAATTTCATAAAAGATATTAGAAGTTACGATGGGCCAGTAACTGAAGCCTATCTTAAAGCAATCAAGCAAGTTCAGAACATGAACTTCGACCAAACATCCAACTATAGAGAAATAGCATTCTTGCACACATTCGCAAGACTAAACAATATAATATTTGATGTAGATACTGTTTTAGAAAGAGGAAGAGCCAAATCTTGTGACTTATGCGTTAGAGATGAAAGAACAAAGGCAAAATTCCAAGAACTACAAGTAATAGATAAAGAAGTGTTTGGATACGAATGGGGAATTAATACTGCATACGTTGGTGTAGCATGCGAAAGACCAAGAAGACATCTTTACATAGACTTCAAGGGAGATATAAGGCCATGCATAGGTGCAACTGGTGTAAAACTAGGCAATGCAAGAACAACAGATTTAATGGAAGCCTGGAACTCTCAGGAAATGCAAATTATTAGAGCAAAAAAATATCATGGAAAATGCGCTGAACAATGTGCTAACTATATTGAAAAAGACAAAAGAACGGGAAATCCATTATGCAATTCTTGTCTTGGAAGATCCACAGAAAATCTCACAAACGAAACACTACTAGAAAAAGGATTTGTTCAAACCATCGGTTGCTGGAATTTTAGAGAAAGAAACAAATAGTAAAAAGATTCTTAGAACTTCTTAATTACATACCTCTTAACATCTCATTTTTATATTTTTGATTCGGAATATTTCAGATATTTGAATGAAAGAATAACTAAAAAGTAGAAAATAATACGTATCTCAAAATAAGCGCAACTAAGCTAATAATTATTCCAGCGATAGCCCATCCGCCACCATATCTATTCATTTTATTTAATATGGCTAATGCAATTATTCCAAAAGTTATAGAAATTATTGCAAGAATTAATGTAATAAGTCCATATGAATTAGTTATGAGTCCTAAAATAGCTAAAATACTAAAAACAAATGAGATTAGGGCTCCAAAGCAAAACTTTTTCTTAGCTTGAACTCTCTTTTTTATCATATTAGTATATAGCCAAGTTGCTTTAAAAACTTTCCTAAAACATAACTGCTTCGTCTAAGTTTAGAATTTAATTTCTTTTTTTCAAAAAACATACCTTTATAATGGGCCATTTCTGGCTATCTATATGGGATACGAAGATTTTCAGAGAGAGCGAAACGATAGACCTAGAGGCGGTCGATTTAGTGGCGGCGGAAGAAGTTTCGGCGGAAGCAGAGGCGGATTCGGTGGCGGAAGAGACCGAAGAAGTATGGATATGTGTGATGCTGTTTGTGCTAAATGTGGAAAGGATTGTAAAGTTCCGTTTAAGCCAACTGGAGATAAACCAGTTTTCTGTAGTGATTGTTTCGAAAAGCAAGGTAATACGAGAAGCCCAGTTCAGTCTGGCGTTTCGCAAGAACAATTTGATAAACTTAATAATAAATTAGATAAAATTTTAAGCATTTTGAATTCTTTAGAGATGATTGAGGAAGAAGAAGATGCAAGTGACGAAGAAGCTGAAGGCGAAATTGCAGAAGCTGGCGAAGCAAAAGTAGAGTAAATTCTAAGATATAATTGTAATAGTTCTTTCAGAAATGTTTATAAACTATAGTTAATATGTTCTAACTATGGTTAGTATATA
>CAZWRD010000229.1:0-3661 GCA_964636105.1 uncultured Bacteroides sp. | reverse complement strand
TTTGCTTTTACACGTAAAGTGCTTGAATTTGAAGTCTTGCTAAATAAATCTTTTAACATTACTCTATCTTCAAGATATTCAGGTGAGCCAGCAACAATGACTTTATTTAACTGTTCAAAGTAAGTTTGGTCATTAGAAATCATATCCAAAAGGATATTCGTGGTTTTTTCAAGTGCAATTCGCATTTTTTGCTGCTCTTGAGTTAGTGCTTTAGTAGCATCAGGTTTATTTAATGCCACTTCATTTTTCTCGCACGAACTTAAGACGAAAATTATCGCAATTATTGCGATAGTAAATATGTTTTTTCTCATAAATTTTTTATTTAAATAATTTTGTAAATTAATTTCAATTAGCACAAGAATTACCAATTGTAGGTTTTAAAAAAACCTGGGTAAAAACTATCTATTACTGCAACTTATCGTAAAAATACATTTCGCGTTCCGATACAACTATAAATTGTATTAAAAATGAGCGATTTGCGTGCATTACCCTGCAAAATCATTTAACCCACGTCCATTTTGAAAATGGTTTTTAGTTTTTCACACAACGAACAGGAAGTAATTTGCTTTTAGGTAGGTACATCCTTACTGAATAAATTTTATCAATTTTCTTTTCATCTTTAAAGATAGAACCTCCATGAAAAATACCATCTAAATTATCTTTCTCTGTTGAAGTCCAAAAATATGGAGCTAATCCAAAATCTTGAGGTTTAACTTGATTGATATTGTCTAAATAACCACAAGGGTATGAAGAGAACCCTAATTCATTTATTGCATCATTGTCCTCTAACCCATCAAAAAGTGAATAATCAATCCGAGATGAAAGTTTTGAAAAATCCCCGCTTCCTCTTTTCTGTGAGAATATGTACCAATCGTTAAGACCTACACCAATATATTTCTCAAGTTCAATCCACTCATCATCTGTTGGAATATGCCAACCTTCAGGACACGCATTTTGTGCATCATCCCACGTATAATAATTACCCGTTAACAATGTATCATTCATTGAAATCGAATGCTGAGTGTCAAAGCTAAGATTGTTTAGCATCCAAGTCTTGTTACCATAATTAGCAGTCTCATATATTTTACCATCTCTTTGGTCAGTGTAAGTTTCAATATCTATAGTTTTAAATACATAAATATTATCGTTTAATTTTTTTTCACCATAATAAATAGAAAATTCATACTTAGAGTTTCTTATTAACCCATATATAAAACAAGAATAGTTTCCAGTTTTATTATCATATTTGCAATTTACGTAACGAATATTGTTCTTTGAATTTGAAAAACTGCCCTTAAGTTTTATTTTGATTAAATAATCATTTACATCATTTTCGTTTTGCAAAATAACCATAGCTGAACTATGAGTTATTGTGCTAACATTATGTAAAGATAGGTTTGGAGTTAATTCATTGTCTTTGCAAGAGTAGGAAATCAAAGAAAGTAAAATAAAAAATATAAGTTTGTTTGACATAGTGTTTTATTTTAATATTATGTAAAATGAGAAACAGGAAGTTTAAGGCTTTTAAGCCTTAAACCTCCTGTATGTGAATGAAAATTAATATGACGAATCATCCTGAACTTGAATAATATCGTTATTCCATGAAGATTGCCATGCTGCACTTGAAGTCGTGTTAGAGATTCTTAGTTGAACACCACCTCTTGCAATTTGTCCATCTGTTCCTTTACCCTGATCAAGATTCAACGTTACATTCTCTTTACCACTGTGTATAATATAGGCGCCACCAGCATATCTATCACCAGATCTAAACTTTAACTTGTCGGTTAATGTGCTAATATCTACACCTGTTTTTACTTTTACTATTCTCTGAATTAAATCTACACCAATATCTTTTAATGTAAAAGCAACTGCATCCCAAGATCCTGCATCATTGTCTTTTTCTACACCAACTACAGAGATAATTTCCATATTTAAATCATTCTCCCATTTAAGTAACATTGTTCTATTTATAGCAAAACCATCATCATATTTGCTGCTTTTAATGCCACTTAATGAAAACTCGCCGATTTTCTTAGGATTTTTAGACGTAAAAGTTGAATCAAGATTTGAGTAACCATAAACTGCAAATTCAAACTCTGGTCTACCAAGAATCCAGCTTTCTAGTTCAGATACTTTTCTAGTTTTTATGTGTGTCGCCATTAATTGAAAATTATCACTTCTGTCAGAACAAATAGCAACTTTTACATATTTAGCTGCTTCTTGATTGTTTGAAGCTATAAAACTCCAATCTTGTTCTTTTGTATATGTTCTTGGTAAAACTCGGTAAAAATATGCCTTGCCAGTAATTTTATTTGGATCATAGTCGTTAAAAGACGCTAAGTGAGGAGCCAATATACTATTATTGCATAGAACCCAGCCATTTTCCCATACATTATTTGAACTGTTTTTTTCTGAAGTTACAGAAGAAGTTCTGTATACATTATATCCAATTAACTTATCATTACTGATTTTAGTCCAGTCAACTTTTATGATTTTATTACCTAGACTTTCCACATTATCCATTCTAACATTTGATAAAACATCATTTGAAGTCGAATAGAAAGTATTGCTGTAGCCATTATTGTAAATTACTTCCATTTTATAAAGACTATAATATGTATTCTTCGGAATAGTAGAATATTGTACAAAGTCCATGTAATTGGAATTATCATTATTGGTAAAACTCCTGACAAATTCAAAACCTTCAGTGTCAGTTCCATTCAATACTGTTCTTTTATATCTGTACAATTTATAAGATTGTACCTCATTATCTTTTTGCCATATAACATTTACCCCAGCATCATTTGTTGAAGTTGTCAAAATGATATCAGTATATTCACTCTTATTTTTTTGTTTAATATCTGATATTAAAGACTCTCCAGAAACTTTTTCTTGCATTTTTATTACTATAACTGGAAATTCAGGTTCTTCTTTGAGACTTAACATCTCAATCTCACCAGAAGGATTTATTGCCTGAATACTATCATATTCACAATCTTTAAAATCTTCAGGTATATATAAAATATATGGTTTAACTCCCATTGAGATTTTCTCTATGTTTACAGGTATTGAAATTACAAGGTCAGGATATATTCTAATTAACGAATCAATAAAGTTATTATAATCAATATTTTCTGATTTTATTTTGAATCGACTACTATTAGAGTTTCTTTTTGAACGTTGAGCTAAATATCTTCCAATTTTTATTGATTCAGAATTATCATTTATTGTCTTTTGATTAAATCTGGATAATAGTATTTCCTCGTTGTTTCCATCTTCTTCACTTTCAATTGTGTTAACAAGGGTTTTTAAAAATAAATCTTCATTTGTAACATTAGACAATCCAATTGTGAGTTTTTCAAATTGAACATCTTTCTGGGTTTTAGACTTCGAGTCAAATGATAGTAAATTTTTTTTTGTCTTATTAATTTCATCTTTCTCACACGAACTTAAAACGAAAATTATCGCAATTATTGCGATAGTAAATATATTTTTTCTCATATATTTTTTATTTAAATAATTTTGTAAATTAATTTCAATTAGCACAAGAAGTACCAATTGTAGGTTTTAAAAAAACCTGGGTAAAAACTATCTATTACTGCAACTTATCGTAAAAAAACATTATGCATCCAGATACAACTATAAATTGTATTAAAAATGA
>CAZWRD010000228.1:0-3681 GCA_964636105.1 uncultured Bacteroides sp. | reverse complement strand
CCTTTAATGCTTATAAGCGTCGCGTAACGCGACACTTGAGCCATTATTTTGTGTAATTGCTAATATTCTGGCGATTAATAATAAAATTCTTGATTAATATAGATAAAAGTTTCATTATCAAGAATAAAGTAAGCTATTTTTTACATGTAATGTATCTGGACGATAGTGCCCGGTATTTTGATTAATTTGCTTCAAAAAAAGAGAACTTAGCATGCATCCTGAAATTGAAAGACTTATTGAATTAGCACTTGCTGATGGCGCAATTACAGATAAAGAAAGAGCAATTATCCTCCGAAAAGCCGATTCGTTAGGACTTGACAGAGACGAGATTGAACTTGTTTTAGATGGTAGTCTTGAAAAGATAAAAAAACAATCTCCCCAAAATACCAATCAAAAGTATGGGGCTGTTAGAAAATGTCCAGCATGTGGACAGAATCTCGGCGCCCTTGCTAGTCACTGCCAATGTGGGCATGAATTGACAGACATTGAAGCAAGTCGAACAATTAAAGCTTTGTTTGATAAATTCGAATCGATTGAAAGAGAAACTGAAAATATTGGTGCGATGTCAGATAGTCGTCGTATCAAAGCAATACAAATGAGAAAGTCAGCTGCAATTAGGGATTTTCCGGTTCCTAATTCTCGTGAAGAGTTACAACAACTTATTCTATTCATCAAACCAAAGATTGTAGATAACGGAAAAATTGATCTAAATGTTGACGATTGGAAAGTAAAATTTGCTGAAGTTATTGGACGAGCAAGGAATGCATACAAAAATGATTCAAAAATGCTTGCTGAATTCGACAATATTGAAAACACCCTTAAAACAAATATCTATACAAACTCGGTCAATAATGCCAAAAGAAATCCAGTTGCAGTTATAGGCGTAATTACACTTTTAGTTCTATTAACAATAGGGTCATTAGCCTACCTTGACTACAAGGCAAAGCTTTCAGAATGTGAAACCAAACATGATAAGGCAACAGTGGTCGAAAAAGCCCGTCTTGAAAAAGCATTGGCAACAATTGATAAAGAGTTTAATGAGAAAAAATTTACTGCAGCTTTATCTCATTTAACTCAGATGAAATGGGAATACGAAGACGAATGTAAACAAGAAGAGTCCCAAAAATATAGAGCCGTATGGGATGAAAAAAGAAATGCCTTAGTTGCACTAATTCAACAAAGTATCCTTGATGAGCAAATAAAGAAAAAAGAAGAGGAGGATAGATTGTTAGCAGAGGAGCAAGCTAGAGCGCAGGCTAGAGAGCTGGCTATTCTTCAAGCACAACAACAAGCACAACAACAAGCACAACAACAAGCACAACAACAAGCTCAACAATCTCAACAGCAAGCTCAACAACGTTACCCACAACAACAAGGTCAACAGCAAGCATCAAAAAATCCTGCTAATCCTGCCTTAGAGATTTTTGGTGCAATTTTCGGCGCGGCGTTAAATGCAAGTAAAGAAAAATAATTAAATTAATTTTAAAAAGGTTAATTGCATATGGCATTATTTGGGCAAAAAAAAGAAGGCGGATCGATGGACGTAATTCGGTGCGACGAACAGCAATACTTAATATGGAAATGGCGCCCAACTGGACAAGCCAATAGTACTAATAAGGAAAATGCAATTCGCTGGGGAAGTAGTTTAAGAGTTAAAGACGGTGAAGTTGCAGTTTTTGTATACAAGCAAAATGATGGCTCAATGCAGGATTTTATTGTTGGCCCATATGATGAAACTATAAAAACTGCTAATTTTCCTGTTCTTACAAGCATTATAGGTCTTGCTTATGATAGTAAATCACCATTCCAAGCCGAAATCTATTTCATCAACTTGGCTGGCAACATCCAATTCCCTTTTGGGGTTCCATACTTTGATGTTATTGATCCAAGATTCCAAGACTTTTATGTCCCCGTATCAGCCAGAGGCTCAATCACATTCAATATTAGCGATTACAAATCTTTTGTGAAACTTCATCGAATGATAAATTTCGACGTTGAGGATTTTACAAAGCAAGTGCGCGATGCTCTGGCAAAGTATGTCAAAGGATGTATTACAAACATACCGTTCGATAAAGGCATTCCTGTTATTCATTTAGAAAGACAGCTTCTTGAAATTAATGAGTGGGTCAAACCTCATATAGAATCGTTTTTTAAGAATGATTTCGGAGTGAATTTAAAGCGTTTTGATTTAGCTACAATAGAGATTGATAAAGATAGTGATGGGTATGCTGAACTCCGAAAAGTAACTGCAGTGCAGCAAACAAGGACAATTGAAGCACAAACAGATATAAATATTAAAAATCTAGCGGATACGCAAAGTATAAACGCCGAGAATGTCTCTGAATCTCTTAGAATACAAAGAGAGCAGCACGAGCTTAAACAAAGACTGCAGTCTGAATCTCAACACTTAACTGCTCATCAAATTGATCAACAGGCTGCCGTATTATTGGCTGCAGCAAATAGCTTAGGCAGTATGGGAAGCATGAATTTAGGTGGTGGAGATGGGTCCGGCGGAAGCATGAATCCAGCCGGCATGATGACTGGGTTGATGCTTGGAGGTGCAATGGGTGGTCAAATGGCCAACATGATGAATCAGGTTGGTCAAAACATTCAACAGCCACAAATGTCTCCCCCACCCCCACCTAAATTACAATATAGCATCTCTATAAATGGCCAAGCCAGTGGTCCATTTGATTGGGCTCAATTACAAGAACTTGTGGTTAATGGACAACTTAATAAAAATGTCCATGTATGGAAACAAGGGATGGCAAACTGGGAACTAGCAGGCAACGTACAAGAGCTTGCATTATTATTCTCTTCGTCACCTCCCCCGCCACCTCCCCCTAACTCCTAAAAATACCGAGACAATGATAATGAACGATGATAATTTTTATTCTATAAACAGATTAGTTGAATTTGGCATGAGCATGGCTGTGGCACAACAAATGGTTAAATCAATGAATCATGCTATCGGGGATATGCATGTTGCCGGTGCAATGAGCCCTATTCACACAAGCGCCCCTAAAATTTACTACGCCATGATTGACGGACGTCCATTAGGTCCATTAACAGAACAAGAACTTTCACGATTAATTGTTGATGGGAAAGTTGTTAAAGAAACTTATGTATGGAAACCTGGAATGTTGAAGTGGGATATTGTCGAAAATGTGGCAGATGTCTTAAGATTGGTAGCATTAGCACCACCGCCTTTTGTTATAGAGAAATGACATATGAAATTTAACGCCATCAACACTTGGATTGCAATTGGTATTAGCTCATTAATAACCTATGGCTTTAACATCATAGACTCAAACTCAATAAGAAACCTTATTACCGCTGGGAGCTTTATATTCCTAACTACAACTTTGGTTATCATGATTGGGATTACTTTTAAACATCCAAGAAAAAATGTAAATATTAAAGTATTAGCTAGCGTTTTTTTTGTGCTCGCATTAGCTAGTAATCTAATCTTTTCTTTTTCAGAATTTTCTACTGATAATTATGTAATTACAAATGGAATAATGTATCTTTTTTTTGCATTCATAACACATACAATTTACAAGACAAAACAATAGAAACTATTAGCATCCTAAAATATTCGGTCGCTCTTTTCAGTATCAGAAAATATAATACAAGCGTCGCGTTACGCGACGCTTGTATATGCAAAATCTAAACAGCTTA
>CAZWRD010000227.1:0-3691 GCA_964636105.1 uncultured Bacteroides sp. | reverse complement strand
ACAAAGCAGAACGACGAAAGGTGCTCGAAGAGTTAGTGCCAAAGTCAATTTTAAGCGATTATGACCAGCACCATTTTGATATTGATCAGATGGAACGTTTCAAAAAACATCATTTGCTATATAAAATTGTATGGTTTATCGAGCGTGTGCTGTTTAAGTTAGAAAAATGGTATGTAAAGTATTGGAGCTGGAAAACGAAATAGATAATTGTGATTGTAAATTCAAAAGCTATGTTTATAACTGTACATTTCGGTGGATACTTGAAGTTCTTTTATGAGTTTAAGGAAGAGGAAGATAAAGGGATTTGCGAAATAAGAAAGCATAACTACGACAAATAAGAAATAAAGTTCTCAATTAAAAAAATAGTATTTGTAAAAAAAAGTAATTACATGACGAATATTTTACACAGCAATTTTGCACCAAATTTCTTTCTTTATTTCATCCATATTATAATTGTTTATTTTGCGACTTTATTTATGGGCATTTTATTTTATAAAATTATTGTTCCTGAATCAAAAACAGAAGATTCTTCAACACTTAAATATTTTTATGAATTATCAATCGGATTGATTTTTCTAATAACTGCATATTCAATAATTACAACAAAATTTAACAGTGTATTTGTTTTTGGATTAGTTATTTGCATTTCATATCTCTATGTCTCGAGAATAAAAATGAATCCAAGCAAGGTAATCTCTTTTAAATCAAAAGATTTTCTTGTAATTATTTTACATATAATACTATTGATTCTGTTTTATAGTTTATTTTATTACATGTTTTATATTCGTTCTCAAGGTGAAATATGGAGTGATAATTTATTCTATGGTAACTTATCAAAAATACTCAATGAAACACAAATTGAGAGCACTATTAATATGTTATCCCAAAAAAATCAAGCAGCATCAATATATCATTACTCTGAAATATGGTTTACATCACTCAATTATATTATATTTAAAGGTAGTTATTTAAATATTTTGCAAATAGTTACTTTTCCATATCTATTTTTTCTAATCATCATAGGTGTTTACTCTTTAATATCATATTATATAAAAAGTAGATTTATATCAATAACTTTAATGTTAGTATTTATTGTTTTCAAACCTATCATTGCTCAAATCCCGATTACTTCTAATTACTATATTTTTTCAGAACTAATATTTTTTCCGAAACTTTTTATAATTTATATAATATTCCTTTTTTCACTAAATAATTATATTAGAGGGAATAAAGTACTTGCATTTTTTTCGATACTTTTAATTGTTCCTTTTTATACAACTTCTGCAAGTGGAGTTTTATCTGGCTTAGTCATTCTATTAATTTATTATAATTATAAAAAAAATGGCATAAGTTGGAAATTGCAAAACTTTAAGGGGCTTATATATATTTTTATAATATTTTTCGGGGTAGTTGTTTTTTATCTATATCAAGCTAAATTTAGTTCTAACTTTAATGATTCACATGAAATTATATCTGTAAAGGAGCAACCATATTTATGGACTATGAAATTCTCTCTAAAAAGGGTTTTGGGCTCATTTCTTACATTATCTCCAGCTCTTATCATTTTGTATTTCATTAGTAAAAAGAAAAACGTAGTTGTTGACAACGAAATAATAGATATTATAATAGTAGTGAGTTCGGGAATAATTTTCAGCTCAATCGCTGCTTCAATTATTAGCAACTTTATTTACGATGGTCACCAAATATCTTCAAACTTTTCTGATCCAGCATTAACGATTGTAACTTTTTGGATTATTGTTTATGCAATTAGTAAAATTAAATCATTTAAATATCAGTTAATCACTACTTTATTTGTTTCAATTTCTTCCTTAATATTATTTTCAATTCGAGATATACCATTTACATATCCAAAACGCATCGACTCTATTTCTGAAGAAGAGATTAAATTTTATGATGGTATTAAAAATACAATTTCGAAACAACCAAATCCAACATTTGCGTTTTTTAGAAATTACAACTATTTAAATGAAAGCAAGAATAAGTTTGTACAGACTTTACTTTTTTTACCTTTAAGCAAAATAGCACACTTAGTGGAAGATGGAACATATTTACCTTTTTGTTTATCAATTTTTGATATCAAAACTAATAATGATAATGAATACAGTGAAATTGAAAACACTCCGCTCTTCCAATATGTAAAAGAAAGAAATAATAAAATTAAAATAAATAATTCATTATTTTCAGAGTTTATTAATGAAAAATCTATCGACTTCATAGTTATTGAAGGTAAGGTAAGTTTACCAAAGTGCGTTGAAGAAAATTTCATGATTATTGATTCATATCAAGGTTTTGTATTTATGAAAAAAAAATAATATTATTAGACTATTTTTGTAATCATCGAAAAATAATTGTTATTTGAAGAAAAAAATAAAAACGAATAAAAAATTGAGATTTCACTCTATGAATAAAAATAATTTGAACAACGATAATAAAATAAATCCACTGGTTACAGTAGTTATTTGTTCGTACAACAGAGCACATACAATTGCAAAAACTATTGATTCAGTATTGAATCAGAGTTGCTCATTTCCTATAGAAATTTTAATTGGCGACGATGGTAGTACTGACAATTCAAAAACCTTATTGATAGAATATCAAAAAAATTATCCTGCTATTATTAAGCTTAAATTTCACGAAAAGAATTTAGGTATAGGTGGAAACTGGGCTTCAATTGCTCATTTAGCCAGAGGAAAATACATAGCTTCATGCGATGATGATGACTATTGGCATAACCCCAATAAATTGCAGTTACAAGTTAATTTTTTGGAAGATAATTTAGATATTGGATTGGTACATACAGATTACAGAACTTACGATGTTAATTCAAAAAAAATCAATGAAGTTATAATTCAAAATCCACTATACGAAAATTTAACACAAGCCATTTTTAACGGGAGTTATCAAATTTTGGTAAGTTCTGTAATGTTAAGAGCCGAATTATTCCAGAAGCATGTAAATTACGAAGATTATATTCGGCTACGTTTCACGATACAAGATTGGCCAACATGGATTATTCTATCGAGACAAACACGCTTTCAACATTTAGATATTTCGACCGTGACTTACAGTATCGGATCTGAATCAATTACGACAATAAAAGTTTACGACAAAGCTATCAAACGTTTTGAGAACGAGAAAAAAATGTATTTGTATCTTTGTAAACAATATCCTAATGATTTGCCCTACGACGAAAAAAGCTACGACATATATGTGAATACTGTTTTAACAAATATAGCCTATAAAAATCTTGATTTTTTTGCAGCTCGTAAATTTGCAATAAAAACCATAGAATTAGGATTTAAAGACCAAAAGATAAAGTTTGCACTTAATCCATTTACATTTTATGTGTTTTGCATATTGAGTATCACAAAAAAATATTTTCAAAATAAAACTAAAAAATAAATCGTATGATATTAAAAAAAAATGCCAAAGACTTTCTTCGATATTATAAAGATTCATTAGCTGGTAAAGGTCTCGAGATTAAATATTTTAATTGTCAAATTGGAGGTGAACTATGCGCTGAGTTAATAAATAATAGTTGGTTTGTCCAATTTATTACAAACAAAAATTTAAATCCTCAACACAAAAAAATCAGTATTTTCAGTGTTAATGGAAGCCGTCTGTCAGTTTTTTTAAACAGAAGTGATATTAAATTATTCTACACTTTCGA
>CAZWRD010000226.1:0-3718 GCA_964636105.1 uncultured Bacteroides sp. | reverse complement strand
CAGGATGAACTCGGTATTTTAGGTGACGGTAAATGGCAGTTACTTAAAGCTATAAGCGAAACCGGCAGCCTGAAACTTGCCATGGAAAAGTTAAACTTAAGCTATCGTAAAACATGGAATAACCTTCAACAAATTGAAGAACGTTTGGGCTTTCCAATTTTAGATACCCATCGTGGAGGAACCGATGGTGGTGGTAAAACCTGCCTCACACCCGAAGGAGAAAAAATTGTAAAAGCTTTTGATATATTTCATAATCAGTTTGATACATTTATTCAAAAAGCTTTTCTTGAGTTTAAAGAGAACCTTGAAAAGGAATAATCCTTTTTTAATTGTATTTGTGAAAATTTGATAAACGGATTAATAAAGATTTATTGGCTTTTTATAGGCTCAATCAAATCCCATAGATTGCCATACAAATCTTCAAAAACCAATACTTTACCATATATTTCTGTTGAAATTTCTCTATGTATTTTTATTTCATTGGCTATCAAATTAAGGTAATCGCTCTCAATATCGTTAGTATGTAAAAATAAAAAAACTCGACCTCCTGTTTGATTCCCAATTCTGTTTTTTTGCTCATCGGTTGTAGCTTTTGCAAGCAATATGTGGCATCCCAAATTAGCATCAGGAGCTATAACAACCCATCTTTTGTTTTCGTTTATTTGCGTGTTTTCTAATAATTTAAATTTTAATTTCTGGGTATAAAATGTTATTGCTTTATCATAATCATCAATTACCAATGCAATTTGAACTAGTTTCATGCTCATTGTTTATTGTTTTTTTTAAGATAGATATTTTCCAACAATTGGCATTCTTCGTCCCATACCAAATGCTTTTGCTGATATTCTTAAAATAGGAGCGGTTTGATGACGTTTGTATTCATTCATATTTACCAAACGTAAAGTTTTTCTTACAATATCTTCATCGAAACCCATGTTTAACAATTCACGAGGACCTTTTCGCAATTCGATATAATTGTATAAAATAGCATCAAGTATTTCATATTCGGGTAATGAATCTGAATCTTTCTGATCGGGACGTAATTCTGCAGATGGCGGTTTTATAATTGAATTTAAAGGAATAACCTCTTCATCTTTATTTATAAAATTAGCCAATTCGTAAACCTGAGTTTTATACAAATCGCCAATTACCGACAAACCACCGCACATATCACCATAAAGTGTACCATATCCCACTGCTGCCTCGCTTTTGTTGGAAGTATTAAGTAGAACATTGCCAAACTTATTGCTGAAAGCCATCAACAAAACAGCTCTTATTCTAGCCTGTAGATTTTCTTCGGTTACATCAAATGGCATCTCTTTAAAAAAAGGCGACAATGTTTCGCCAAATTTAGCAAATACATTTTCTATTTTTATGGTTTCATAAGATACACCAAGATTTTCGGCCAACTTTACAGCATCATCAATTGAATGTTGTGACGAAAATTCTGATGGTAGCAATAATGCTTTTACATTTTCGCATCCCAATGCCCGAGCTGCAATTGCCAATACCACAGCCGAATCAATACCACCCGACAATCCCAAAATAGCTTTTGTAAATCCTAGTTTACTAAAATAATCTTTGATACCCAAAACCAAAGCATCGTGTATGCGTGCAATTTTTGAATTGATTTTTATTTTTGTTTCAGAAACCTGCATATCTATGGTATCAATAATCTTGAAATCTTCTTCAAAATAATTTAATTCAGAAACAATTTCGCCATTGGCATTCAAAGCTATTGAGCCTCCGTCGAATATCAGTTCTGTTTGAGCACCTACATGATTTACATAAAATAGTGGTATTTGATATTTAAGCACATTTTTTTTTAGAATTTCTTTTCTGGTTTCTGCCTGATTTAAATTAAATGGAGATGCTGCAATATTTATCATCAAATCAGGTTGTTCTGCAATCAGTGATTCCATTGGAGAATATGGATACAATTGTTCTTCACCAATGTTCCACAAATCTTCGCAAATAGTGAGTGCAATTTTATGTTTTTTGTACTTAAGTATAAACGAATTATAATCTGGTTCAAAATAGCGATATTCGTCAAAAATATCGTAATTAGGTAACAAGCTTTTGTTGTGGAATGAATCAACTTTGCCATTACTCAAAAAAGCAGCCGAATTGAATAAAGCTTTTCCTTTACTTAAATTGTTTTTTATTGGTAAACCCACAATAGCTGCAATATCAATGCATTCAAGAGCAATATTGCTAACACTTTGATAGCATTTTTCAATAAAATCACTAAATTCCAAGAAATCTCGTGGAGGATAACCACAAATTGCAAGTTCAGAAAAAACAATTAAATCGCATTCCGATTCTTTTGCTTTACGTATTGATTGAATGATTTTATTTGTATTTTGCTCAAAATTACCAACATGATAATTTAGTTGTGCCAAAGCTATTTTCATTTTGCCAATGATTTAGTACAAATTTCTTTAATAGTGTGTTATTTTAAGTGTGTTTCAATTTCTGAAATAGAAACCAATGTTTCACTTCCGCTTATCATATCTTTTATTTTTACAGTATTGTTTTCAATTTCTTGTTCACCTGCAATTATTACATAAGGTATTTTCTTATTATCTGCATATGAAAATTGTTTCTTCAATTTAGATGAATCAGGATAAATTTCTGTGGATATACCTTTGTCTCTTAATGTTTTAGCAATTGGTAAACAGTAATTAATTTCTTTTTCCCCAAAATTGATAAACATCACTTTCGTTGAAACTGCTACATTATCAGGGAAAAGATTTAATTCTGTGAGTACATCGTAAATACGGTCGGCTCCAAAACTAATACCAACTCCCGACATATCCGACAAACCAAATATACCTGTTAAATCATCATAACGTCCTCCACCTGAAATGCTTCCGATTTGTGCATCTTTGGCTTTTACTTCAAATATGGCTCCAGTATAATAGTTTAAACCTCTTGCTAAAGTTAAGTCTAATTCATACTCAGAATTAATTTCTTGGCAATCAATGTAATTAAAAAGTGTTTGTAACTCTTCAATCCCTTTTATACCAATAGGAGAATTGGCTAAAACGGTTTTAATTGTGTTTAGCTTTTCAAAATTGCTGCCTTTAAGTTCTAATATAGGTTGTAATTTGTTTATTGCTTTTTCATCTAAACCTTTTTGAACTAATTCTTCATTTACTTTAACAAGGCCTATTTTATCAAGTTTATCGATTGCAACAGTTATATCAGTCATTTTATCTGGAAACCCAATAGTTTCGGCAATTCCTGCCAATACTTTTCTATTATTTATTTTAATTATCACATTGATATTTAGTTTTGAAAATATCAAATCTGTGATATTTACAAGTTCAAGTTCGTTCAATAATGAATTGCTTCCAATTACATCCACGTCGCATTGATAGAATTCGCGATAACGACCTTTTTGAGGTTTATCTGCTCTCCAAACTGGCTGTATTTGATATCGTTTAAAAGGGAAACTGAGTTCGTTTCTGTTCATTACTACATATCTGGCAAATGGGACGGTTAAATCGTAGCGTAATCCTTTTTCAGATATTTGTGTGGTAAGTTTTTTGTAATCATTAAAATTTTCTTCGTTTGCTTTTTCAATGTAATTTCCTGAATTTAAAACTTTAAATAGAAGTTTATCTCCTTCTTCTCCATATTTGCCCATCAATGTATTTAAGTTTTCCATTGTAGGGGTTTCAAGAGGTTGATAGCCATATAATTGAAAAACAGA
>CAZWRD010000225.1:0-3786 GCA_964636105.1 uncultured Bacteroides sp. | reverse complement strand
GTTTTAACAATATCACCTTTTTCAGGCTCCATTTCACCCGAAAGTATTTTTAGTAAAGTTGATTTACCGGCACCATTTTTTCCAACTAAACCTATTCTGTCTTTGTCATTAATAATAAATGACACATCATCAAATAAATATGTACCTGTAAAATGTATTGATAGTCTGTTTATTGAAATCACGTTGAAATTTTTTGCAAAATTAGTGAATATGTTTAAGTCTTTATATATAAAAAAAGAGGTTAATTAACCCCTTTTCTATTTTAATTGAATTTATTTTAAATCAACCCCAATTCCCTTGATATATCCAACATCCTGATAATTGGCTTTTTAGCTTCTTCTATTACATATTTACTTAGGATAATTTCAGGCTTTTCGTTTTTCATAGCTAAGTATAACTTTTCCATGGTATTAAGCTTCATATAAGGACAATCGTTGCATGAACAAGTTTCATCAGCCGGAACTATAATAAATTCTTTATCAGGCGATTCTTTTTTCATTTGATGCAAAATACCTGTTTCGGTAGCCACAATAAAACGTTTTGCTTCACTTTTACGCGTAAATCCTAATAAAGCAGTTGTTGAACCAATAAAATCAGCCAATTCTAGAATAGCGGCATCGCATTCAGGATGTGCAATTAATTTAGCCTCAGGATTTTGTACCTTCAATTCAATAATTTTTTCTTTTGATAATATATTATGTACTTCGCAAGTTCCATTCCATAAAATCATATTTCTACCAGTCATTTTATTTATATAACCGCCTAGATTTTTATCAGGAGCAAATATAATTTGTTCATTTTCAGGTAATGAATTTACAATTTGCAATGCATTACCAGAAGTACAAATTATATCTGACATGGTTTTAATAGCTGCAGAACAATTTATATAAGAAATAACGGTATGTTTGGGATGTAGATTTAAAAATTCTCTGAATTTATCAGGTGGACAAGAATCTGCAAGAGAACATCCAGCTTCTAAATCGGGTAAAATAACTTTTTTATGAGGATTTAAAATTTTTGCAGTTTCAGCCATAAAATGTACACCGGCAAACACAATAATATCAGCATCAGTTTGTTCAGCATTTTGAGATAAGCCTAAACTGTCACCAACGTAATCAGCTATATCCTGAATTTCAGGTATTTGATAATAATGAGCCAAAAT
The DNA here is from genome assembly GCA_964636105.1 of uncultured Bacteroides sp. Taxonomy (GTDB): domain Bacteria; phylum Bacteroidota; class Bacteroidia; order Bacteroidales; family JACABE01; genus JACABE01. Next base: position 2,624 of record CAZWRD010000225.1, on the reverse strand, counting down.
TACTGCATTCTTTTCTTTTTTTAACTTTGCAATCTCGCTTTTAAAATCAATCATATTTATATTATATTATTATTTAAAATTTTAAAATAAAAAAAACTTATTTAATATATGATGTTAGTTATGTTTATAAAAAATTATATTAAAATTTGCATATTTCATTTTTTAATTATAGTGTGCAGTTATCAACAATGATAATATTTTTATTGTATTTAAAATGAATAAAATAAATAATTATTAACTATATGTTGATAAGTTTTTATGTTGAAATTTATTAATTAAACTGAGTGTAAAATTATGTTCAAATAATGTTTATAACAAATAAAAACTTTATGTAACCATAGAAAAAGATGCTATTTTTATGAAATTTGTTGATAACTAAAAAAACTTATCATCATTTAAAGTGCAAAAATAAACAGTTATTAACAATACCATTGTTAAAAAAATAAAAATTTGAATGATAAGCATTTAAAGTAATTATAAAGATATTTTAAATAGTTTAATAATCTTATAATAAGCTAAATGATAAATAATCATTAATTTTGTATCGAAAATATTTATGAACAATGTTTGAAAAAGGAAAAGAAATTGCTATAGGAAGCGATCATGGAGGATTTGAATTAAAAGAATATTTAAGAGAATTTCTTGAAAATAATGGATATTCAATAGTAGATTATGGATGTTTTTCAACAGATAGTGTTGATTATCCAGATATTGCACATCCAATAGCAGAAGCTGTATCAAATGGTAAATTTGAACGTGCCATTATTATATGTGGTAGTGGTAATGGAATTCAAATGGCTGCAAATAAACATCGTTTTGTTAGAGCTGCTTTGTGTTGGGATGTGGAGCAAACCAAATTAACCAGAATGCATAATGATGCTAATATTCTTTCATTACCTGGACGTTTTATTAATTTTGAACTAGCTGCCGAACTCGTAAATACTTTTTTAAATACTGATTTTGAGGGAGGAAGACATAATATAAGAGTAAACAAAATATCTAATTTTTAAAGAATGATATCTGAAGCACAGAAAAGTTTTATTGATAATTCTGTTATTAATTCTATTAATACTAAGCAACAAGCAGTATTAAATGCAAATAATTTAATATATCAACATAATTTAAGTAATGCAAAATTACAATTTTCTAATTTAAACATGGCTAAGAAAAGAGCTGGAGCTATTAAGCATCGAGTGCTAAATAATCTAGACAAATATCTGGTTGAATTTGAAGCAAATTTTACAAAAAGAGGAGGAAAAGTAATTTGGGCATTAGATTCACAACATGCGTTAGATGAGATATATAATTTAATTTTAAAAAATAATTATCAAAATATAGTAAAATCAAAATCAGTTTTAAGTAAGGAAATAGATTTATCTAATTATTTAAAAATTAAAGGAATAGATATAAAAGATACTGATTTTATTGAATTTATTATTAAAGGATTATCTAATGAAAGTTCTTCTTTATCAAATTTAAAAACATTTAATAAGGAAGAAATAAAACAGTATTTGATTCAGAAATATGGTTTAGCAAAAGATAAATCTATTAATGATATTTTAAATACAATATGTAAAATAAAAAGAGAAAATTTTATTAATTCTGATATTGGTATTGTTGAAGCAAATTTTATAATTGCTGATATTGGAGCTATTGCTATTACTGAAAATGATGGTAATTCTGTATTATCTTCTTCATTTCCAAAAGTAAATATAGTTTTAGCAAGTGTTGAAAAATTAATTCCTAATTTAGTTGATTTAGATTTATTTTTTCCTTTACTATCTACTTATACTAATGGAGAAAAAATATCAGCTTATAATACTATACTTACAGGCCCAAGACAAGAAGGTGAAACCGACGGTCCAAACGAAATGTATGTTATTTTAATAGATAATAAACGCTCAGAAGTACTTTTAAAGAAAGATCAAAGAAAAGCAATGAGTTGTATTCAATGCGGTGCTTGTTCTAATATTTGTCCTGTAGCTGATATAATAGGGGATAATTTATCTAATTCTACTTATAAAGGTCCAATTGGATCAGTTGTTACACCCTATTTAAAAGGAATTAATGAATATTCGCATTTAAGTTATGCTACTACGTTATGCGGAAAATGTTCTGAAATTTGTCCTGTAAATATACCTTTACATGAATTATTTTTACATAATAGAAATGATTTTGTAAAGAAAAGTGAAATTGAAATAAAAGAAAAGTCTTTATTCTGGTTTTGGAAAAAAATAATTTTAAACAGAAAATACATGAACTTTGGTTCATCCAATTTAAAGAATAAATTATTTTCAATGTTATTTTCAAGAATATGGGGTCAAAAAAGAAAATTACCTGAATTTTCTGCAAAGAATTTTAATCAAATGTGGAAAGAAAAAAATAAATAATTTTCATATTTATTGCTTTTTATATCATATAAACTTATATATCAATACAATAAAGTTTTGTTAATAGCAAATTATTATTTTTATAAATATATAAACTTGTATATCAATACAATATAATAATAAATAAGTATTTTTAATTGTATAAATATTTTTTTTAATCAATTTTCAAAAAAAGTTTTTCATATAAATAACTGACAGTAAATGTGTTAATAAGTATGTTTAAAAAAAGTAAAA
>CAZWRD010000224.1:1720-3792 GCA_964636105.1 uncultured Bacteroides sp. | reverse complement strand
GGGTCAGCCCGCCAAGAATTTCGATTGCGCCAATGGCAAAGTAAAAATAAGCGACCCAGTCCACGGGCATGTTGTAGCGCCAGCCCGAAAAACGCGAGATGCCATTTGCAAGCGTATATCCCAGATTGACCGCAAGCGGAAGCAGTCCCAGCCAACCCATACGCTGCCACGCTGCACCAAATCCCACGGCAATGATTGCAAGGTAAAGAATGAGGAGAGCAAGGTTGTACCAGGCGAGAGTCCCATCCCATGCGACCCAATATAAATTGACAGGCGCGGACAGGCTTTCAAATTCTTGGATCAGCGGCAGGGTAAGCAAGCCGCCGATCTCGGTATTCAAAATATGGGTGATGATAAAGCCCGAAACGTAGGCGGGATTTTCAAGCGTGAATGAGACAATGCGCCCCCCCACACTGTCGGTTTCGGGGTTGAACTGGCTGAGGTCCAAATTCCCTGTAAAGGAATACTGGCTGTAAATAATGGCCGATTGGCGCGGATCGTCAAATGCGAATTGACCGATCACCGTGTAGTTATGAGTCAACCACGGCAGGACGGTTAGCATCACGGCGACGGCAAAGACAATGCCCGCAACAATCCACTCTTTTGTTTTTCGTTGATACACAAACCAAGCCAAAACAAAAACCATAGGCAAAACAAGCAGAGACTGGGTGCGGAACAAAAGCACCAGACCAAAAAATCCGCCCGCCGCCAGCGTGGATTTCAGGTTACGCCGCTCCAGCCACCAGATCAGGACGAGGCAAAGGAATGCCAGAGCCATGGCGGTGGGGAAATCTGTGGTGAACATTTTGGAATTTGCCACCCGCGTGTTGGATGAGATCCACAAGCCGACCAGTTCACGGAAGATGGCGAAGAAGGCAACGGTGATGCCCGCGGCTGGGCTGTGCAATTTCTTCGCCAGGGAATAAAGCGCCACGGGGAAAAACGCCAGCACCAAGGTTTGGCCGGCAATGATGGCAGGATAATTCTGCCCGAAGAAGAAATGCAGGACGGCAAGAAAGGTCACATACAATGGGCGGGGCGGAATGCCACCGAGGTAATCTGTGCCAATGAGCAGGCTTTGAGAGAGCGAGTCGTAAAAGCCTGCATCGGAATATGGAAAGGGAATATTTGCGGGTGGGGTGATGGGTGCGTAGAAACTGTTTTGCAAAACATCCACAGGAACGGTGAGCCAGAGGACGGCGGCGGTGAAATAGAGGAGAACGGGGATTACGCGTTGAATGTTGAACGTTGAACGTTGGACATTCAACGCGGCGTACACAAGCAATGTAAACCCTGTGAGGAGGGAAAGCCCAAACTGCCAGCCCAAAATAGCCACCCCGGGTTCGCTCCAGTACGCGGTATCAGGCGTGATGCCGAGTTTGGTGATGACAATAAACAGGAAGATGAAAAATAGAATGCCAAAAGCAGCGGCGGCTGAAAGATAAACCTGTTTGCGTTTGGCGAATTCCTGAGGGTGGAATCCGTTTTTGGCGAGGAGGAGAAAAATGGCGGATTGAATCCCGACGACGAGGAGAAACCACAGCAGAGGACTCAGACGCTGGGAATAGGGCAGGAGCCGCTCAGGGTTGAGATAACGCAACAGAAACAGGATCAAGCCCGAGGTTAGGATTGCCAGTGAGCAGGACAAAATCACAGGCGTGGATAAAGCCCAGTCGAAGCGAGTCGGGCTGCGGCGGGCGGTGATTCCAAAAAAAATTCCCCCGAAGAAAAAGAGGGCAAGAATCCCAAGCAGGGCAAGGCGTGCGAGGGACAATCTGCTTTCGGAGGGGATGAGCACCAGCGGGAGAGCGGCGGGCAGGGATTCAAAAGCCGTGGCGAAAAAGAGCCACGGCAAAAATAGTGAAAAGACTTCGGAAGTCTTTTTAGGGTTCTGTGAGTTCATGGGTGCTGGAAAAGACTTCCGAAGTCTCACTTAGAATTGAAAACCGTTGCGGGCGGGGACGATCTTGTACGAATAGTTTTTGACGTAGCCGAAGAGCCGCTCCTGTAAGAGCGCCCAATCTGCCGAGGCGAGGATGCGGCGCGCCTGGGGCAGGTCGGAGGCGAGCAAG
>CAZWRD010000224.1:0-1620 GCA_964636105.1 uncultured Bacteroides sp. | reverse complement strand
CCAATCTGCCGAGGCGAGGATGCGGCGCGCCTGGGGCAGGTCGGAGGCGAGCAAGCCGACTTGAATCTGCGGGTAGGAACCGTAAATTGTCGCCCACGCTTCGGAGGGACGCAGCCCCATCCTTTGCACACCCGGCACAAACTCACCGACGACGAACTCGAAATATTCCTGATCGCGTTCGGCGGCAATGTCCCAGGTCATAATGACTTTGACTGACATATTATGCGCCTTTTTGATAATCCAACACAACGACGTGCGTTTCTGAGGGCAGGCTGGTGCGCGTGACTTTGTGCGAAGGCTGCGATTCCAATTTGCCCAAGCCCATTTCCTTGAGGAATTTGTTGAGTTCGTCGAGCTTGATTTTTGAATCGGGGGTCGCATAGTGCATGGGGATGACGATGTTGGGCTCCAACATGCTGATGACTTCCGCCGCCTTCGCCGCGTTGAGGCTGTTGCCGCCGCCGACGGGGACAAGCGCCACGTTGACGGTGCCAAGCAGCTCGATTTCGCTTTGGGTTGGGATCTGCTGTAAATCGCCAAGGTGCGCGACGGTGATGCCATCGTAGTCGAAGACGTAAACCGTGTTGCGAACCTTGTCCTTCTTTTTACCGTTGTCGGTTTGAACCGCTGTGATGAAGACACCGCCGATTTCGAATTCGCCGGAACCTGCTAATACATGCGTGGTGCCTTTGACCGCGTCGCTGAAGTTGTGACCGGGCGCGTCGTGACTCACAGTGACGATCTCCGCCTTGAGTTTGAGCGCGTCGTAGCCGACTGTCTTGTAGTCGTAGGGATCGGTGACCACGGTGACAAAATTACGTTCCGTGAGCCGAAAACAGGAATGTCCGTACCAGGTAATTTCCATAAAAAAGAGCCTCCGAAGGGCAATTATACCCGATGGGAAAAGGTTATCCCAAATTATAATAAACAGATGACAAAAAAATATCTTCCCTATCTTGAAGCCCTGTTCGCAGTTGTCGTATGGGGCGGTTCGTTTATTGCCACAAAAATCGCTGTGGGGCAGATCTCCCCCAACACGGTGGTGTGGCTTCGTTTTGCAATGGGCATTCCGCTCATTCTTTTTGCAGTTGCCATCCGCAAACAATTCGCGTTTCCCAAAGGGAACGAGTGGTGGTATTTTGCGCTGCTCGGCTTTTTGGGGATTTCCTTCCACCAGTGGCTGCAATCCAATGGGTTGAGAACGGCGCAAGCCACCACCACTGCATGGATCATTTCCACCTCGCCGGCATTCATTGCGATCCTGGGATGGCTGGCATTGAAAGAAAAGTTGACCCTTCAGCAATCTTTGGGAATTGGGCTTGCCATGTGCGGGGTGCTGGCTGTAGTCAGCAAGGGAGATTGGAAGGCGCTGGCTGTCGGCAACTTCGGCACAACGGGCGACTTTCTCATCCTTATCAGTTCGGTCAACTGGGCGGTGTTTTCCATTCTCTCACGGCATGGGTTGAAGAGTCATCCGTCCACGCGGATGACATTTTGGGTGATGACCCTCGGCTGGCTTTTCACCACTGTGGCATTTGTGGCGGGCAAAAACTACACAGAATTTTCACAGCTTGATTCACGCGGCTGGTGGGCGATGATTTTTCTTGGCGTGCTGACCAC
>CAZWRD010000223.1:616-3802 GCA_964636105.1 uncultured Bacteroides sp. | reverse complement strand
TGATAAAGAGATTGGCTATATTGGAACAGTTGCTCGCCACTTTGAGCTAGGTCCAATTGCACTCGGCGTTATCAAGCGAAATACCCCACAGCAGGCTCAACTTTTAGCAGGAAATGTTCCAGCAAGTATTTATGAGGAGATTTCCTCCAAGTAAAACTAGCTTATGATGTTTGCTTATTTATTAGATCAACCCAAGATTTAGCCAATAGTTGGGCATATGTTGAGTTATCTTTTATAAACTGCTTTCTAAAACTTAGCGAAACCTTACTTTTAAGAAGTTTATCTAACTCCTTACTTAATTCATGGCTACTCTTGGTTAGATCTAAAATCCTTACAGCATTTTTGCCAGCTTTTGAAATCAGATCTTCTACTCCACTAGATTTTGTCGCCCAGACAGATACACCTGCAACTAGCGCCTCTCGCATTACTCTGCCGTAAGACTCAGCAGGTGCGGTAGAGACTAAAACACCTACCTCTCTCCAAACTTTTTTCAATTCCTTCTCAGGTAGGTGCCCCAAAAATCTAATCTTTGATTTTGGAAGCAGTTCTTTGATTTCTTCTAAAAATCTACTTTCTTCAGGCCCACCCCCTGCAATTACAACAGTAAAGTCATCTCTAACTACGGTAAGTGACTTAATAAGCTTGATAAAGTTATAAATTCCTCGATCACTATGGATTCGGCCAATTAGCCCTAAAGTCTTTGGCCTTTTGGAAGATATAGACGATGTAAGCCTTAAGTTATTAATCGGAACAGGAATTACGCAGATTTGGGCCTTTTTGATTTTAAAGATCTTGGCTACTTTAAGTGCCTGACTATTACTAACCGCTCTAATTCCATTTGCTTTACTCATTGAGAATTTTGCAAAGTTAAATCTAATTCTATTTTGAAGACTTATTTTTTTCCAAGCAGGGTTTGCAATATCACCATGTAGTTGAATTTGAATCGGCGCCTTTTTTGAGCTCAACTTGTTTAAAAGGTAGGCAGACCAAAAGCTCTCCCATGGATCTCCTGCCACCAACAGCTTCACATTAAGATTCTTAGATCTAATTTTTTTCAAAGCAGCCTTTGCGAATTTAATCGAGTTAAAAGTAGGTTTGGAAATAACCTCAAGATATAAACCACTTGATTGCTGATTTTTTACTTGGGATGTGCCTGCAGTTAAAATCATAAGAGAGATCTTATTTTTAGGATCACCCTTAGATAAGTGCAGAGCGTAGGAGTTATGACGCTCAATTACATCAGCGCCACCACTTAAAATAACACCTCTTGGATCAAGGATAACAACACAGGAATTATTCATAGGAGTTTGCTCGCATTAGGTTAATGACCTTATTAATCTGATTCTTCTGCTCATACTCATTTTTCACTCTTAATTTTGCAGCTGCTCCATATTTAGCTAACAACTCTGTAGAGCCTAATAACTTCTCGATAGCATTTTCAATCTCTACTTGGTTATCAATGTTGACAACCAATCCCTCTACCTCATTCCTGATCACATCACTATTTCCCTTTACATCAGAGACAACAGATGGAATCCCACAAGCCATTGCTTGCAGTAGAGCAAAAGATAGGCCTTCATAATCAGATAACAGAGCAAAAATTCTTGATCTAGCTAATACTTTTTTAACATCTTCCTCATCTAATTGGCCAAGGAATTCAACTGGTGCATTCAACTCCTTTGCCAATTTTCTTAAAGCAATCTCTTCTGGTCCACTTCCGATAACTGCAAGCTTAGATTTTGTCTTTGCGCTAGCACGAATTAATTTATCGATATTTTTCCAATTTACTAATCTTGAAACTGAGACCAAGTCATACTTTTTATCAGTGTTTTCATCTTCAGAAATTACTACTCCATTTGGAATGAATTCAATTGGTTTGCTTACGCCCCAATTAGTAATGATTGATTTCAGCTCTAAGCTAGGGCAAGTAATTACAGAAAACCTATTCAAGCTCCAGCGGATAAAAAGCCTTTGCAATCTCTGATTAATAGATAATCTAGAGTTATTAAAATCAACTATATTTAAATTAGTTCTACCTTTATTTCTAGCTCTTTCCCAGACGGGATCTCCCACAACCTTTGCCACCGATTTTTTCTTTAAAAACAGCAAGCCAATAGCTGTTTCTTGAAACAAGCCATTTGCAAAGACTGTATCAACCTTCTTTGCCTTTTTTGTAATCATAAGTGAAGTTTTTATAATTCTGGCAAGAATACTTTGATTCCTATTTAAGTAATTTACTTTCCAAGGTTCAATTACCGGATCAGCTTTTGAGTCTTTCAAAGTTATTACCTCTGCCTGCCCACCTTGATCTAATAATTGAGTTGCTAGCTTTGGTAGATAAGTTGCAGGTCCTCCTATTTCAGGCCGATAGATTCCTGAAATTAATAAGGCTTTCATTGAACGGATTTGACCCAATTATTTAGTTGAGCAGAGATATCAGATTGCAATGCCCATTGGTAAGTTTTATTTATTCCATCCTCTAATTTGGTTTCAGGTTTACTACCAATTAATGACTGAATGTAGCTTGAATCTGACATAGTTTTCTTAGCATCATTAGAGTTACTAGATTGGCGATTAAATTTAACCTCAGCTTTGGATATTTTATTAATGTTCTCAAGTAGGTAATTCATAGATAGTGGCCTGCCGCCACCTAAATTAACTACATCAGAATAACCTGGCTTTCTCTTTTCTAACTCTTTACTTAACTCAATCACTGAGTTGACCGCATCATCAATATAGGTAAAATCTCTTTCAACGCTACCATCACCAAAGAAATTAAATTCAGATCCTGATACAACATTTGCAATCATTCTAAAATACGCCATATCTGGCCTACCCCATGGACCATAAACAGTGAAGAAGCGAAGTCCTCTAGCTATGGTTGAAGAGTTTTTTATAAGTGTTGGCGTAAGTAACTCATTGGCAAGCTTGGTAGCTCCATAAAAACTATTTGGGTGTAAATTCTGCTCACTTTCTGTATACGGGATCGCTGCTTGATCGCCATACACACTTGAGGATGAGGCATAGAGAAAGTAAGGAATCTTATTACTTACCGTTGATTGCAAAACATTACTAAAACCTACAAGATTGCTATTTACATACTTATGTATTTGATCAGTCGGTAGCCGTACTCCTGCTTGAGCGGCTAAATTAATTACAACTTGAGGTTTAGAACTTACAATTAAC
>CAZWRD010000223.1:0-606 GCA_964636105.1 uncultured Bacteroides sp. | reverse complement strand
ATCAACACTTAAAACCTTTAGATGTAATGGGGTTAGTAAGTTTTCAACCCTTAGCTTCTTTAAATTAATATCGTAATAATCTGAGAAATTATCAATTGCTATTACTTCATTACCCTCAGTAGCTAACCTTTGGCACAGGTGGCTACCAATAAAGCCAGCAGCACCTGTTACTAAGTATTTCATTATGAGCCTATTCTACTTGATAGGAGTCAGGACTATTACACTTAGATCACATAGAAATTGCATAAGAAATTAGATTAAATAGGGGGAGAGTTTGAATTCAACAAACCTGTTGGTAATTAACTATGCAATGGATGAAAAGCATCAAGTATTTTCTCACCAAATTGATTTAGTGAATAAATTGGCAAGCCATTTTGATAGCGTGACTGTGCTTACTGGGCATGTGGGTGTTTGTAGAGTTTCAGATAATGTACGAGTTGTTAACTTTAAATGGGTGGCAGGCAAGAGAGTTTCAAGTTTATTGAGATTTTTAACAATTTTCCTAAGAACAGTAATAAAGAATAGATACTCAGTTTTATTCTCCCATATGACCTCAACGCACTCAGCTTTTGTTTCTCCAATTACTAAACTTTTAAGACTTAAGCA
>CAZWRD010000222.1:0-3825 GCA_964636105.1 uncultured Bacteroides sp. | reverse complement strand
TCAAAATTACGAAAATGATATAAAGAGCTGAAAGAATTCCGTGCTATTTTAATTTTGCATAAAAAAGATAGCAAACACAAACCCGAAGGAGAGTGTCATGGGAATTCTTTCAGGAGCATTTAATAGCATACAGAAGTGGCTTTTTCCAGTTCTTGAAGATGAAATTGGAGAATTGACTGAAAAGCAAAAGGAGTTCATAAGGGCAGTAGAAGCGATTGACCTTGTGCAATATCTGGGCGAATTTGAGTGGAAGGGTATTGGCAGGAAACGTGATAGCCGACTCAGTCTTCTCAAGGCGTTCGTGGCGAAAAGTGTGTTCGGGTATAAGAACACGAAGATAATGATAGAGAACGTAACAGGCAATCCTACGGTACGGAGGCTCTGCGGATGGGAAAGGGAGTGCGATGTTCCCTCCGAGCCGACATTTTCCAGGGCGTTTGCTGAGTTCGCGAAAAGCGAACTTCCGCAGAAGATACATGCGGGCATAGTAAAAAAATATCTTGGTGAGAAACTTGTCGGACACATAAGCCGGGACTCGACGGCGATAGATGCGAGGGAAAAGGCCATAAAAAAAGAGAAGCCTCAAAAGGAGGCCTGCAGGAAAGGAAGACCGAAGAAGGGAGAGAAAAAAACTATAGAGGTGAGGAGATTGGAACTGCAGCCGTTCCGTACTCTGGAGGAGAATCTTTCCGACCTGCCCAAACCGTGCGATTATGGGGCGAAATATGACAGCAACGGCAATAAGATGACATGGCGCGGATACAAGCTGCACATCGACACGATGGACGGGGATATTCCGATAAGCGCACAGCTGACATCGGCTTCAGTCCATGACAGCCAGGTGGCGATACCGCTGATGCAGATGAGTCATGAGAGAGTGGTCAGCCTCTATGACCTGATGGATTCAGCTTATGATGCGCCGGAAATCAGGGCGTTCTCGGCGAAGTTGAATCATGTGGCGATAATCGACTACAACAAGAGAAGAGGAGAGGCGAAGGAGTTCGAACCGGCGCGGAAGCTCAGATACAATGAGAGAAGTGCGGCTGAAAGGGTGAATTCGAATCTCAAGGACAACTATGGTGGGGACAATGTAAGGGTGAAGGGATACCAGAAGGTATTTGCACACCTGATGTTCGGAATAATAGTCATAACGGTGAACCAGCTTTATAACATGTTGCTATGACAAGAGTTGAACTTAAATATAAAGTCGAGGAAAGGACGTTTTAAGAAAAAAGCGAAAGGAGTCTTATCGGCAAAAACAGACATTTTATAAGGGAAATTCGAAAACTTGGAAATTTTTAACAGAAACAAAGAAAATTCCAATTTAAAACTCTGAAAATTTCAGAGTTTTGAAATCGGCTCAGTTGAAAACCCTGAAAAGAAAAAACAGAAGATGCAAAAAATACTGAAAACTAACGGCTTGTCAAATGTTGCGACACTTGTTCTTCCCTCCCGCTCCGAACACTGTCTGACGATATGCGGCATAGACGACCTGGAGATGGACGGAATCCTTGGCGCTGCGACGCGTGAGCTCAAGGCGACTCCGCTGAGCCGTTTCGTTTTCGCAGGGTGCGGACATTATGAGAACTTCAGGAAAAACACCTCCCCTTCCGACGGCCTTATTGTCTGGCTTCAGGGGGACGCCTGCATGGGCGGTGAAATTTCCTCCATGCAAGCCTTTGCCGTTTCCGGCATTAATCCGGTACCGGTTAAAGCGCATGGCAGGTCAATCGGATTTGTATATGAGGATGAACATGCCCGTTACTGCCGGCTGAGCGGGGTCTCCCCGGAAAATCTTTCTTCTACGCGTGCAAAACAGACCCGTGAAGTTTTTGAAATCATGAATGAAGGATTGGTTCGACACGGATTCCATTTCACCGATACGGTCCGGACATGGCTCTATCTTGACAAGCTTCTCGACTGGTACAATGAATTCAATATTGCCCGTACGACTTTTTTTGAGAAAAACGGGATTTTTGATAAAATGGTTCCGGCAAGCACCGGAATAGGAGCTTCCAACCAACATGGTGCGGCTCTTGTATGCGACCTGCTTGCAGTTCAGCCTAAGACATCAAAAGTCGAAATCAAATCGGTGGAATCGCCAATGCAGGGATCTGCCCTCAATTACAGGAGTTCCTTCAGCCGTGCCGTGGAAATGGCCTTCCCCACCCATCGCAGTCTGCTCATTTCCGGTACGGCAAGCATAGACGGGACTGGCAAATCCATCCATATCGGCGATTGCGGAAAACAGATAGACCTGACCATGCGCGTCGTGGAAGCCATACTAAAATCGCGCGACATGGGATGGAACGACCTTTTCCGCGGAATCGCATATTTCAAAGACATGGCCGACCGCCTCCTCCTGGAAAAATACTGCAAAGAGCATGATATCCCGAAGTTTCCCCTCGCCATCGCCCACACCGATATCTGCCGGAGCGACCTGTTATTCGAAATAGAAGTAGATGCAATGCAGTAATCCAGGCTAATGATGAATTTTCAGATATGTAATCCCTCCGTCTTTTCTGGAAAAAGGGCGAGACGCCCGAGAAAACACAGGCAAGATGCCTGTGCTACTACGACGAGATGAACTCGTCACAGAAAAGACTGAGGGATTGCCTAGGGATTCCACATATTGGAAACTTTTTCGCAAATCCGCTCGAATTTCCATCCAATCAGCTTATATTAGGAGCCTTTTCGAATTTTTCATTTGAACCAATCAAAAATAAATTTATAAATTTTACGAGTCTGCGAGGAAAATTTATCATGAAACAGAGAAAGCTCTTTATTGCCGGCAACTGGAAAATGAACAAGACAGCCGCAGAGGCTGTTCAGATGGTGTCAGATTTAGTCAAGAAAGTCGAAGGGCTTTCAGATAAAATTGACATAGCCGTGTGCCCTCCATTCACGGCGCTCGACAGAATCTCGCCTCTTCTCAAGGGGACAGGTATTTCACTCGGAGCCCAGAACCTTTCCGACAAGGCCTCCGGCGCATACACGGGAGAAGTTTCAGCGGCAATGCTCCTTGAACTCGGCGTGAAATACGTCATTGTCGGACACAGCGAACGTCGCCAATACTACGGTGAAACAGACGAGATCGTCAGCAAAAAAGCGAAATTCGCACTATATAATAATGGTGCTGGCACTTTAACTGCTAGCGCTAATGGTGCTTTAGTAATTGATGGTGTTACAGTTTCAGTTGCTGATAGAGTTTTAATTAAGAATCAAGTAAGTGCTGTTCAAAACGGTATATACACTGTAACTGCTACAGGTTCAGCTGGCGCTGCTTTTGTTTTAACAAGAGGGCCAGATGCTGATACAGCAGCCGAATTAACAGGTGGAGCATTTTTCTTTGTTGAAGAAGGAACAGATAATGCCGACAATGGTTATGTAACTTCATTTAATGGTACTCCTACTTTAGGTACAACAGACATTACATTTAGTCAGTTCTCAGGAGCTGGACAAATCAGTGCTGGTAATGCTTTAACAAAAACTGGTAATACTTTAGATGTTGCCGTTGATAATAGTACAATTGAAGTTTCTTCTGATTCTTTAAGAGTTAAAGCTTCAGGTATTGGTGCTAATGAATTAGCAACTGATGCTGTTACAACTGTTAAAATTCAGGACAGTGCCGTTACAAATGCTAAATTAGCAAATTCAGTAATTTACTTTACAGATGAAAGTTCTACACAAGGTTCAGTATCACTAGGTGGTAATATTGAATTTTTAGCTGGCGAAGGTATAGATACTACAGTAATTGGAAATACTGTAAGAATATCAGGAGAATTAGCAACATCTTCAAATGCTGGTGTGGCTTTTTTCCCAACA
>CAZWRD010000221.1:0-3841 GCA_964636105.1 uncultured Bacteroides sp. | reverse complement strand
CATATTGATCTTCCAAAAATAAACAATCTTCATTCTTTCTATCGTGCCTCTTCTCACAAAACTTAGACATCAAACATCTAATTGCAATTGTGGGTACAACTGGATAAAAACTTGCGGGAGAACCACAAACCTCGGCCTGACTAAAAACCTTTATCATTTAAACATCTCAAAAATTATTTACTTTTTCTTTTTATTAGATTGTGCTCTTTTTTTCTTAGCAGCAACAATCCACCAAGCAAGTCCAAGTAATATTAAGAATATGATTATACCTAGAGACCATCTTCCAGCAGTTGTTCCAATAACCGCACCAGTTATTGCACTAGCAAAATTTGTAGCAGTAGAATTTGCATTATTATCTTCAACAATAGTTTGATTATCTGCAACTGCAATAGTACATGCTCTCAATTCTATTGGTTTAGAAGCTGTTGGCTCACAATAATTTGTAGGATAAGAACAAGTTCTCGTTTCTACGCCACCATTACATTCAGACCATTCATTACATGCCCAAACAGTAGTACATCTTCCGCCTCCACCACTACTTCCACCATCAACAACAATAGCTGCATTTACAATTACAGTTCTATTTAACGAAGCAGAATTTCCCGCATCATCTACAACACTATATTGAACATAATAAGTTCCTACAACTGCAGTATTTACATTTGTAATATTAGTTATATTAGAAGTTAAATTCCCACTTAAACCATCATCTGCTGTTGCGCCCTTGTCTGTATAAACATCGCCGACAGTTAAAGTTTCATTTCCACCGATTAAAGTAATAACTGGAGAAGCTGTGTCATAATAAAAGTATTGAACATCGCCAGTAGTCAAAACATCTCCACCTGCATTATAGAAAACCACATACCAATAATTTAATCCTGGAACAATCAATGACGAATCTGGATAATCACTAAGTCCATTATCATTCAAATTAATCTCACTATATTCGTAGGGCGCATTAAGTGTTGCATTAAAAACTGGAACTGTATTCCAATGGGTTCCGTTTAAAGGAGAAATATAATCAATGGAAGAAGAATAAAAGTATTGAACACCGCCAGTAGTCAAAACATCTCCACCTGCATTATAGAAAACCACATACCAATAATTTAATCCTGGAACAATCAATGACGAATCTGGATAATCACTAAGTCCATTATCATTCAAATTAATCTCACTATATTCGTAGGGCGCATTAAGTGTTGCATTAAAAACTGGAATACTCTCTATATACACAGAACCATTAACAGGAGAAACATATTTAACTGACAACGGCAAAGCACTAACAAAAGATAAAACTAATAAAGATGCAAAAACGAAAATTATAAAGTTTGTTTGTTTCATGTTTGTTTCGACTTAATGTATATGTTTGAATATATATATTGTAGCTTTTAAATGTTTTGTTTATTTCCTAAAACTAGATACATTAGTAGTAGATAAAAAATAATCGCAACCATTTCTGAATACACCATTTGTCTCAGAATATGAATGAAAAACAGATTTAGTAGGATCAGTTCCGGAATAAACCACTCCGCCCACCTTAAACCAATCTTTAAGATTTGTTGATTTATATAAATTAAAAGCAGCTCCATTATTAAAATTAGTTGCAGTAACTCCTATCTTATCTCTACTTGCATAACAAGTTCTTTCAAACTTAGTTATATGTGGAGAGTTAGTTACGCTACCAAAAGCAGACGCAGCCATCAAGGCCAATGCGCCAATTGTTGAACGTATTTGATTCATCATGAACACTTCAAAAGAACAGGCTATTTAAACCTTCCGATTTTGTCGTAACTATATAATGATACAGAAACCTCGACGAAAAATACACAAATAGCTAGTCTTTCCTATATTCCGACATATCTATTTTTCATAAAAATTCAAAAAAAAACTACGTTTAAATAATTACCTAAAAAAACAATTGTCCGTACAAAGGAAAGATATCATTAGTGGGGGATTAAACTACCCGGAAAACCAATCAAAAAATGCCTATTCTCAAAACAAGACGAAATACAAGCAATATTAGAAAAGTGTCATAAAGTGACACTTTTTAAAACAACACAAAAGATTTATATACTAATACCATGTAGAGCATTTATGGACATAAAGAATACCATTGTTGAAGCCCTATTAAACAGAAATAAAATTCAAACTAGAGAAGAAATTCTTAAACTTGTCGATAACTACAAAAAAAAGTTTAAAATAAAACCAAATAAGGATATAATCAAATATTTATCAAGACATAATTATATAAAAAAAATATTCAATGGCTATTATTATATTAATTCTTTTGATGAAAGAACCAGAGGGTTTTCTAATTTAAAAGATTATGAGGTTATTTTTAGTGTATTAAACAAAATGGATTTGCATTGGTATGCAGGGATGGGATATTCATTATACTTGCAAGGAAAAACTTGGCAAACTCCTAATCAGATATCCATTGTAAATACAAAATTTAGTGGCGTAAAAAGAATATTTGGATTAAAAACAAGATTTTTTAAATTAAACAAAGACCTTTTTTTCGGATTAAAAGATAAAAAAACCTTAAGTGGAATAAATTTTCTTTTGTCCGACCCGGCTAAGACCTATATTGACATGGTCTATTTCAAACAAACAAAGAAACTTACCAAAATAAAGAACACTCAAGAATATTTAAGGAGGTATCCAAAATGGCTTGGAAAGAGATAAACCTTAGAAAGTATTCATCTGAAGTCAAAAAGACACTAAATCTTGCAGTATCGGATGATATCATCGAAAAAGACTTATTGCTAACACTTATCTTAGCAGAATTTGAAAAACAACAAATCGGGAAATACCTAGTCTTTAAGGGCGGAACGCTTCTTTCTAGAAACTATCTAAACTATCACCGATTTTCAGAGGATTTGGATTTTGTTCATAAAGATTCCAACAAACTCAGAGAAATGAGCCGTTCTACAAGAGAGAAAGTAATAAAAAAGATTATTGATGAATTTTGTCCTGTAATTAAATCAATTTGTGAGGAGCTTGGTTTAGAATTCGATACAGACCGAAGCAATACAAAGTATTGCAGAATAATGCATGGAAGATCAGTATATACTTTCAAAATTTACTATTCTGAAAATAAATTCATAAAAGTAGAGATTAACTTTATTGAAAAGATATTTTATGAAACTCCCGAGGTTCCCGTTAAAGCAATAACAGAATTATTCGATTCAAAAAAACTCTTAGATGATTTAAATCTAAACTATCAAAATTTCAATGTGCCAAGCTATTCTTTAAAAGAAATAATTCTCGAAAAATACAGAGCAACTTTAACAAGAAAGAAACTTCAAGAGAGAGATTTATTCGATTTATTTCTAATAAAAGATTCATTGAATGCTCCGATTGATAAAATTCTTGAAAAAATAAAAAACTCTTCTTTGATAAAAACTGATTTAGTCGATTTAATTAAAGAAAAATTAACATTATTGGAAAAAGGAAGATTTTTCGATTCAGAAGAAAAAATCGAAGAACTAGCTATTTCAGAATATCAAAAACATGAATTTGAAAACTTTAAAGAAAAAATTAGATCCATACTAATAAAAATCTGCGAACAATTTTTATCGTCCTAATATTTTGTTTCCAAAAAAATGGAAGAATATAGGTCTGAAAAAAAAAGAGGAGAATTCATCATGAACTCGATCAAATTGCAAGGCAAGGCCAAAACATCACTAGAAAGGGCAAAATTCTTTAACCAAGAAATAAAAAAGATAATATTGTAATAATTCTACTTAAGCATAATCCCAAAAAGAACTACATTCCTCTGATAATAAAATTCAAAAAATACCATTTAAAAAACTACTGAAATCATCAAACCTTAAGGAGC
>CAZWRD010000220.1:0-3849 GCA_964636105.1 uncultured Bacteroides sp. | reverse complement strand
AGCTTATTGGGCGTTGATTTTGTTTTACGGCAAATGATTTCTATTTTTTCTTTTTCCTGTTTCGAAATCTTGATTTCATATTTATAATACCTTATTTTTTTACGTTTTGGTTTCTTTTTTTTTGCTTCAGCCATACTAACAATCTGTATTTGTTTATAATTCATTATTTATAAAAAAACTTGTATCAAAGTTAAACGTAATTTAAAAAGTAATTGTAATTTTACACATAAATTAATTCACAACTATTATGTTAATAAGTATCAACCGCATCCCTAAGATAAAACACTGTAAATCTGACAATTTCTTCTTATTAGCTGGACCTTGCGTTATAGAAAATGAAAGCATGCCTTATGAAATTGCAGAAAAAATTATTGAAATAACCGATAAACTCAACATCCCATTTGTATTTAAAGCTTCATATAAAAAAGCAAATCGTTCAAAATTGGATTCTTTTACCGGAATAGGTGATTTAAAAGGACTTGAAATTTTGAAAAGTATAGGTAACAAATACCAAATTCCTGTTGTTACTGATATTCATACAGCTGAAGAAGCTGAAATGGCTGCTAAGTATGTTGATATATTGCAAATTCCAGCGTTTTTATGTCGCCAGACAGAACTTTTGATAGCTGCTGCAAAAACAGGAAAGTTTGTGAATATTAAAAAAGGGCAGTTTTTATCGGCTGAATCAATGAAATTTGCTGTAGATAAAGTAAAAGAAACTGGAAACGAAAACATTATGCTTACCGAACGCGGCAGCATGTTCGGTTATCAGGATTTAATTGTTGATTTCAGAGGTATTATAGAGATGCAAAAAAATAAGGTTCCTGTAATAATGGATATTACACATTCATTACAACAACCCAATCAAGCAGCAGGAGTTACCGGAGGACAACCCGAAATGATTTCGACTATTGCTAAAGCTGCTATTGCTATTGGCACTGATGGATTGTTTCTGGAAACCCATCCAAATCCGGCTGTTGCCAAATCGGATGGAGCCAATATGCTTAAACTGGATCATTTAGAAGAATTACTCACAAATCTGGTTAAAATCAGACAAACAATCAATCATTTTTAAACAGTTATGATTCAGATAAATTAAAACTAAACATTACGTAAAAATTCAAATAAATTAAGCCAAAATTGGAACTAGAGCTCAAATATAATTTATTTTAGGCTGTGATTGATTAAATTTGAGAGAGAACGCCTCTCCTATCTAATGATATTAGATTTATAAACAAATGATTGCTTGGTTTTCTTTAGAAATTCTAATATCTAATAATAACTTGATTTTAAGCTATTAAAATATACATAATAATCAACCCGCTTCACTTATTTTTACCAATCTTTCATAATCAAGAATTTGGAACGATTTTCCGTCAATACTTATTAAGCCATCTTCCTGAAATTTTTTCAATATCCTAATTACAGTTTCTGAGTTCATTCCAGTAAGTTCAGCTAAATCTTTTCGAGATATTGGAATATTAAACTCATTAGATTTAAAAATCCGATTCGACATACAGAGCAATATATCAGCCAATCGGCCATAAGATTGTTTGTGCATCAGGCAAAAAAATCTGCCATGTATGGTTTCACTGTTCGAAACCAACATTTCGATAATACCTTTGGCAAAAGCAGTATTTTTATTGATAATCTGTTTAAAAATATTTATATCAATCTGTTTTACATGCGTTTCTATATAAGCCATAGCAGAATAAGGAAAAACATTTGAACCATCTTTTAATGATGAAAGTCCAAGTAAATTGCCATCAGTAACCAATTTTAAAACAAGCGAATTTTGATTATTTTCTATAAATACTTTAACCAATCCTTTTTCAATATACATGATGTGTGACGACAAAGAACCTTGCTTACACAAGGTTTCGCCTGCATTAAATTTCACATAAACTGATTTGGATTCAATTAATTCCTGTTCCTCATTAGTAAGCATATCAAAACACTGACAATGAGGAGAACTAATAGTACAACCTGTAAATTTTTCTTTATTTGGCATAGTATGTCAATAAAAATATTTATGCAATAATACAATAAAATCAGATACAAAACTGACCTATATCAGTTTTTTTATAAGAATACATCAATATTTAACACGTTCTAAACAGTCTTAACATTTTGATATTTAATCATATTTAAATATACTTTTGTAAAGTAAAAAAAAAATAATTTTAGTAATGAAAAAGTATTTAAAGGGTATAAGCAAAAGCAGACTAAATAAAGGATTAATCTTAATGTTAACCATATTAAGTTTATCTATCACATCTTGTTATGAATACGATCCAGAACCATTACCAGATCCAAATGCCAAAGTAGCATCATGCGAGGGATGTCATACCAATTATGCACATTTACAGGCAGTTTATACACCCGATACAGGAGCTCCGGCAGGTGGTTGCGGAGGAGAAGCACCTCATTACGAACCATACGACAGAGTTTATATGGGAGGTACAGGTTTTGCTGATTATAAGAAAACTGCTCACTATAACGTAGGATGTGTGGGTTGCCATAATGGAGTTGATAATACATCTGACAAAAAAACTGCCCATTCAGGTAATTTTGTGGCACAACCAAGTACTATTTATGAAGATAAATGCGGAAGCTGTCATCAAACAATTGTAAATAAATTTAAAACCAGTATTCATAACGGTACCGGACAAAAAAGAAAAGTTGCCATTCGTAGTGGTTTTTCATCAAGTCAGGATTTTAGCCAATTACCAGTACACAAAATTGAAGGATATAATAAAAATTGTAAAACTTGCCATGGCACTTGTGGTAATTGTCATGTTGTTCGACCAGCAATTGGTGGTGGTGGATTGGCACAGGGTCATATGTTTAAGAAAACACCTGATATGATTAATGTATGTGTTACATGTCATGTTTCACGTGGTGGACATGCTTATCTGGGAGTAGCTTCAGGCACACAACCAGATGTACACTTAACTAAAATGGGTTATAAATGTGTTGATTGTCATGATGGTGCTGAATTACACGGAGATGGAGTTCCGGTAGAACAACGTTATGCTTATTCAAAGTTGCCAAAATGCAAAACTTGTCATCCAAATCAAGAAACAACAAATCAATATCATTCGCAACATTACGATGATTTCAATTGTCAGGTATGCCATTCTCAAAATTACAATAATTGTGGAAGTTGCCATATACATGGTCAAGGTGCTAGAGTTCCTTCTTATATGGGATTTAAAATAGCAAGAAATCCTTTACCAGGTTTAAAACCAGGATTCGATTTCACATTAGTACGTCGCACCTTAGCCGCACCCGATAACTGGGCTGTATATCAACAACCCGATTATACTAATTTCAATGCTTTACCAACATATAACTATACCTCACCACATAATATACTCAAATTTACCAGTCGCACTACCGTAGGAAGTGGCAGTTGTTCATCAAAATGTCATATCCGAAACGAAGGCGGTACTTTGGTAAACAAGGAATTATATTTATTCAATAGCGATTTGTTACAATGGGAACAAGGAGCAACTTCAGGTATAACTTGCGATGGACAATTACCTTCATCTTGGTTTGCAAAATCTAAAAATTCAAAAAAATAAATTCAATTAATCATAAATTTAATAATTAAAAAAGCGATGAAAAAAATCAATGCATTGATGCTCGGCATCTTATTATTTGTAGTAGTTTTTACGGGATGTAAAGAAGACGACACAACTGTAACGCCAATACCGGTAAATGAATCAGAAGTATTGGCTACGTATCTTGAATCTACAAACTCTCCACTTGGGAAAGATTATGTAAATACAGATATGCCATCAGTTATAACAGCAACTGATGTTTACACTTTAAATCAAACCAATC
>CAZWRD010000219.1:1467-3852 GCA_964636105.1 uncultured Bacteroides sp. | reverse complement strand
ATTATGAGGTTGTAGATGACCTTATGATTGGTGGAGATGATTATGCTAAAGGTGGTGATACTGGTTTATACTATATCAATTTAGATTCTTATGGTTTTGATGATAAAAGATTTCAAAATTTCTTGAAAAACAATAACATCAAAGCAAGAAAGACTAGTCAAAATGATGAGGAACAAGAATACAAATTCATTGCTGAAAAATCTAAACTTGAAAATTTAGTAAAAAAATATTATTCTACTAATTACTATTCTACTAAATCTGGTAAGGACAAAAACTCTTTAAGGCTAGAAGAATATTTTGATGAGGAACAGTATGATGATATGGTTAAAGACATCAAAAAATACAGAGGCAAATTTGAAGAAGGTGGAGATATTGAATACGCCAAAGGTGGACAAACCGCCCCACAGCGTGAGTCATACTCTAAGCGTGGAGATAAAGAGGTAAAAGCCAAGCCTGCAGGGTATCGCTTCACAGAGAAACTTGCAAATCGTTTAGGTAAGAATGTTTATGCTAAACCAACCCCTGAGCAAATATCAAAGTATAGTGGTAAAGGAGTCTACTTTGAGAATCGTAAGGATAAGAGTGATGTTAAGCCTAACGAGTACCTAGCAATGGGTGGAGTTTCTCAACATGGATTAAGAAAAGGAGATAAAATTGTAGAAGTACAAGGAGAATATGCTGGTGTTGACAATAAAAATCAACACTTTGCAGTAGATATTTCAAAAGGAGAAAGAAGGAAAATTACTGGCAATAGCATTGGTCAAGTATTAAAGAACCCAAAGAAAGAAGATGGTGGAGATATTGAATACGCCAAAGGTGGACAAACTAAAAGATATTTAAATTACTATGAAATTTATGATGAAGGAACAGGTAAGTCTTTAAATATTCAAGCACACTCATTTGAAGAAGCAGAAGAAATTGCATCTACTATTGAGTTTGAAAATTTTAAAGATGGAGAGGATATAGAATTTGGTGAGATGGCTAAAGGTGGACAAACTGCCGCACAGCGTGAGTCATACTCTAAGCGTGGAGATAGAGAGGTAAAAGCAAAACCTGTTGGCTATCGCTTTACAGATGCCCTTGCAAAGCGTTTGGGTAAGAGTGCAACAACAAAACCAACCGCAGAGCAAATTAGAAAGTATCTAGGTAAAGGAATTTACTTTGAGAATCGTAAGGATAAAAGTGATATTAAGCCTAATGAATATCTAGCGAAAGGTGGTGGAATCAAGCAAACTCGCCCTCAAGAAACTGACTCTACTTATAGCAAATCAATCGATAAGCAAGTGAGTGGAAAGCCAGTAGGGTATCGTTTCACCGATAAACTAGCGAAGCGTTTAGGTAAGAATCCTTTAACTGCCCCAAAAATATCTGAAATCGAAAAGTATAAGGGTAAGGGAGTTTACTTTGAAACTCGCAAAAACAAGAGTGATGTAAATCCAAAAGGTAAACTTGCTTATGGTGGTGTAACTGATGTAGATATTCAATTCGCAAGAGGTGGTGGAGTACCTAGAACTAGCAATGCTGATTCTAAAGCCTTCACAGAAAACCACTTGCCATTTGTAGCAAACAACCTAGAGGGTAAGACCCTTGAGAATGGAGATTATGTAGTGCTTTCTTATGGCTACTATCCTATTTGGTTCTGGCATAAGCGTACAAACAAATGGTATGGTAACAAGGATAAGTTCTCTGTAACCACAGCCAAGCACATTAGCCAATCTAGACCCACATACGAGGCAGAAATGCTTTCTCGTGGTGAGATGGATAATCTTATGTCCAAATCAATCGAAGGCAAGGATTTCAAAGAAATGGGGGGTACACTTGATTCTTTCGTAGTGGCTCAACAATAAAATAACGACTTTCTATGGCAACCTATATATATGACTATCACGAGGAGAGAGGCGAATTTCATGCTCATGTAACGGATGAAGCAGGTAATGTAGTTTGGGAGGTTAAATACCCAGAGTACTTAGAGGATGATGAGAGTGGAGAACTTATTGAAGCATCCACAATCTTCGAGGATGGATATTTGAAAAACGCAGATGACCTTGAGGGTTTGTACTACTACCTTCGTGATTGGGGTGCAATAGAGGAGGATGATGTTGTTGTAAAGAAAGAGGATTACGAGAAGCAACAACCTAAAGATGATTTATTGGAGTTCACTATCCCTATGATAATGGCTAACGCTATTGTTAATGGTGAGGATTATTTTCTAACCGAAAATGAGAGTGAGCAACTTTATAATTTCTTACAAAACTTAACAGCGAGGTATGGTAATGCTAATCTTATGTTAGGTGACGAAAGCGATGAGTTAGGTTTTCGCACTAGAAATGATGTAAATAATTTAGGAGGTGATTGTATTCGTATGTACTTAAAGCCTTCTAAAAA
>CAZWRD010000219.1:0-1367 GCA_964636105.1 uncultured Bacteroides sp. | reverse complement strand
CTCCCTCAAAGTGAGTATGGTTATGGAACATCATTACTTGCCAAAGGTGGGTCAATCGAGGACAAGATAAAAAGTAGATTGAGTGCAAACTTTGAATTGCCTGTCGAAATGGCTATCTATGTTCCATCCACAGAGAAGGCTAATCAAGTTATTTCCAAGAGAGATTACCTTAAAAGGATTGATGATGTAAGGTCTTTCTTGGCAACTACATTTGGAGGATATTCAAGCGATAGTATTGATGGTGGTTATGTAAGTGATGAGAAAGGATTAATTCAGGAGGATGTAACAAAAGTTACTGCTTTTTCAACTAAAGAAAAACTTGAGGATAAAGTTCAATCGCTTATTGCACAAATAAGAATATGGTGCAAGGAGTGGGGTCAAGAAAGTATTGGCTTTGAGTTCGAGGGCGATATGTTCTATGTAGACAAAGATGCCAAGTTTGTAGATGGGGGTGGAATACCAGAGGGTTATCACATGATGCCTGATGGAACTATCATGCCTAACTCTGCCCACATGGATAAAGGTGGTGAAGTTGATGATGAGGAGGAAGATGAGGAGAACAAAGATGAGGAACATTTAGAATACATTAGCGAGGAAACCAATATCCCTATCGATGTATTAAAAGAATACGCAAGTAACAAGGGAATTGATATTAGCGAATTAGACACAGATTTAGGATTTAGGGGTTCTTATGAAGATGAAGAAAAATTTGCAGAACAAGCGGTAGAGGAAGGAATCAATAACCTATCCTACTATCTTGAGATGTATGATACTGACAAAAGAATTTTCGTAGATGCAGAAACCGATTCATACATGGATGGACTAGATGATGATGATATTTTGAGTCAATCTAGTTTTGAAGATGATGCTGAACAACTCAAAGAAGCGGAGGCTAATCTTTCTATCTACGAGGAGCAACTTGAGGAGGTACAAAGTGAAAAGCAAGATTTCATAGATTCTCAAGATGTCGAGGAAATGACAGAGAGTGATAGAGAGGATATGGATAGTGCACTTGAGGAGTTCGATAAACGAATTGAGGAATTAGAAAGTGATGTTAGCGAGGCAAAAAGAGATATTCGCAATTATGGTGATTACGATACTATATTAGATAAGGCTAGAGATGAGGTTCGTGAGCAATATTATGATGACCTCATGGATAGATTAAATAAGGATGCAGTAGGATATTTCGTAGATGAACTAGGCTACGATGAAAAAGATTTAGTTAATAAGAATGGATTTTTTATTGACTACGCAGCGGTGGCTAAAGATTTAGAGAGTGATTATGATTTCATTTATTATGGTGGAGAGGTGTACGTTTTCTCATCCTATTACAAGTGGGGTGGTGGAATTGACCTCGGTAAATCATT
>CAZWRD010000218.1:1427-3856 GCA_964636105.1 uncultured Bacteroides sp. | reverse complement strand
AGTAATTGGTGTAATACCCGACTTTTTTTCTGATAAAGAAATAGCTCATAATCAACTAACAGAACTAATTTATGTGAAATCAATGGCTGAACGCAAAGCTATTCTGGCCGAGCGTTCGGATGCTTTTATTTCTATGCCCGGCGGCTTTGGTACTTTAGATGAATTATTCGAAATGATGACCTCATCGCAACTTGATTTGCATAAAAAACCAGTTGGATTGCTTAATGTCAATCATTTTTATGATGCACTTATTATGCAAGTTGACAAAATGGAAGAAGAAAAATTTATGAAACCCATCCATCGCCAGATGTTGCTCGACGATGAAAATGGTAGCAATTTATTGATGAAAATGCGTGAATATCAGCCCCCATCTCAGGAAAAATGGATCAGAAAAATTAAGGGAATTGAAGAATAAAAACAAAAAGGCTGACTCATAGTGAATCAGCCTTTGTTATTTTCTTGTGATTATTCTTATTCCAGAACTATCTTTTTCGATTTATATTTATCTCCCTGATTGATAATTATAAAATAAACTCCTTTTTTGTTACCCGAAATATCTATTTCTTTTGAGTAATTACCCGAAAAATCTTTCAATTCCTCGCTATAAACTTCTTTACCAGCTGCATCTAGTATTTTTATTTTTACATCCTTTTCCGATTTGAGTGCAAAATCAAGTTTGAATTTTCCGGAAGTAGGATTTGGATAAAATGACATTTTTTCAACTTTCAACGTATTGTTATCAATGTTTTTAACTGACTTCTTTATTATTTGTTTATCATTCTTATCGGTTTCAAGCATAACGATTTTGCATATCACCATTTTTTTCTTTTTAATTACCTTATTTCCCGATTCTTCATTATTATCAATGTCTTTGATAATTACTTTAACTGCTTCTTTATCTAATAAAGAATCCAAATCATTAAAAACAAAGGAGTAAGAAGAATCAGTTTTTAAATCGCCATCCATTTTGATACGAATCATTTTGCACTTTTTACCGCTGTTTTCGTCTTCATTATCATTTATAATCATTACATCGTCTTCGTTTGAATCATTGTTGATACTTTCAACAATGCTATCTAAATTTATTGCACTTAATGCCACATTTACAATCGAATCTATGTTCACATCTCCGACTGCTCCTCCACAACCGGGTATATTCAGATTGCTTATAATGCTGTTGATATCCATAGTGTTGTTTGTAAATGTAGTGTCTATAGTAGTCTGATTACCATTTTCGCTGCAAATTACTTTTATACGTACCGTTTCACTTTTATTTTCCTGAGCTTTTACCGGATTCAGAACTGAGGTTACCAATATAAGAATTAATATTCCGGATTGCAGTAAGTTTTTAATCTGATTTTTCATTTTTTTAATGTATTTAATTAATATAATTGTTTGAATATTTTTTCACAAAATTATATCAATTAGGCTTTTACATGGGTTAAACCTGCCTTAAAAATCCTGAAAGCAAAGTTAAAGTTTAATGGGTTTAATACTTTAAATTTATAAAAACAATTGCTATTCATGTAGTATGATAGCCAGCCACCTTAAAGAAAAGTTAAAACTCACTTAACATAGGTTAAACTATTAAGAATGTAGCAGATAATTGTTTATTTTTGTACTTCATATTTGATATTTATGAGTAGTAAAAAAATTAAAATTATCATCATACTTCAACTGATTTGTTTGATTGTTATTATCGGGTTTCAGATAAAATGGATAAGCAATGCCTATCAACTAAAGAAAGAACAATTCGACAGATCCTGCCTTGAAGCGATGAACAAAGCCGTTGATAAACTCAATAAGCAGGATGTTGTTACATTTATTACCAGTTCTATCGATAGCAAAGGAATGATAAACAGAATAATTACTGATAAAATTGATAATTTTACTGATACCTTGATTCAATCCTTAAAATTTTTCGATAATTCGGTAAAAGAAGATGAAAATCAGGGCAACGACAAAATTAAAATCGTTATTAATAAAGATTGCTGCGCTATAAAAATAAACGAGGATAGTTTACCTCAAAAACTGAAAACGAAAACCATTATCAAATACGTTGATAATAAACACATAAAACAATCAACATCTGATAATCAGGAAAAAGAAAATTTTCTAAAAATTGTTGACCAGATGGTGATGGAATACACCAACAGAAATTCGTCGGGTTTGCAAAGAATTGACAAAGATGAGCTGACAAAACTGCTTAATCTGGAGTTTAAAGAACAAAACATTAACCTTCCATATGAATTTCAAATCAGCAATAAAGCAGATTTGGGCAAAACAGATAAAAACAACAATAACGAAAGCTATAAAGTAAATTTATTCCCAAACGACCTCATCAACAAACCCGATTATCTGTTGCTTACATTTAGCGGGAAACAGAATTATATTATCGGAAGCATGTGGATTATGCTGATTGCTTCTTT
>CAZWRD010000218.1:0-1327 GCA_964636105.1 uncultured Bacteroides sp. | reverse complement strand
ATGAATACCCATGTAGAACATGTGCTGCAAATGGCTTTGCTCGAGAAAAAAGAATTTAATCTGAAACCCGAAAACATTGATTTACATACATTGCTGAAAGATGCCATCTCAAAAATAAAGCTTCAGGCAGAAAGCAAACAAGGGAAAATTCTTGACGATTTTACTGATAAAGCCATTGAAATAAACGGAGATTACAACCATCTGCTTAATATCTTTATAAATTTGCTCGAAAATGCCATAAAATATACTGAAACTTCGCCCGAAATACGTATTAAGACCATTATTTATCAGCAAAAAGTAATGGTTTCAATAAGTGATAATGGCATTGGTATGTCAAAAGAACATTTGTCAAAGATTTTTGATAAATTCTATCGTGTAACCAAAGGCAATGTGCACAATGTAAAAGGTTTCGGCTTGGGGTTGAGCTATGTAAAAGCCATAGTGATGGCTCATAACGGAGATATTAAAGTGAAAAGTGAATTGGGAAAAGGAAGTTGCTTTGATGTAATTTTGCCATTAATAAATAAGGATATACATGCAAAATAAAGAAAGAATACTACTGGTAGAAGATGATGTTAATTTTGGTTCGGTACTGAAATCATATTTACAATTAAGCGATTACGAGGTTGTTCTGAAAACAGATGGCAATCAGGGTTTGTCGGCATTTATCAAAGAACGTTTCAGCCTTTGTATACTGGATGTAATGCTGCCCTATATGGACGGTTTTGAGCTGGCTAAAGAAATAACAAAAATAAATCCCGATATTCCTTTTGTGTTTTTAACCTCCAAAACACTTAAAGAAGATATATTGGAAGGCTACAAACTGGGTGCTTTCGATTATATTACCAAACCTTTCGATACCGAAATTTTCCTGTTCAAAATAAAGGCAATATTTAAAGCACAGCACCATTTCGAGGGGACTAAAACCGAAGAACAGCAGGACTTCAGCATAGGTAAATATTTGTTTAAATACAAGTTGAGAGAAGTTTATGATGGCGAAAGAATTTACAATCTGTCGCCAAAAGAAGCTGAATTGCTACGATTGCTTTTTTTGCATCAGGATAATCTGCTACCCCGCGAACTGGCTCTGAAAACCATTTGGGGCGACGATAACTATTTCACAACCCGAAGCATGGATGTGTATATTACCAAACTTCGCAAATTATTTAAAGATGACGATAATATCGAAATTATGAATCTGCATGGCAATGGTTTCAGGTTGTTAGAGAGGTAAGTACTGCACCTGATATTCTTTTCTGTTAGCTAAGTTTGACAAAGTTGTCTTCAAGTTTTATGTTAAAGTTGATTTCTGCTTTCAATGCTCTGA
>CAZWRD010000217.1:0-3915 GCA_964636105.1 uncultured Bacteroides sp. | reverse complement strand
GGTGGTGCTTCCGCCGGCGGTTGCTTCGGGTAAAGGATCTACCTGAACCGTATATGTCGCGGTGGCTGTTGCTGTTCCACAAGTATTGTTACTGGTCACCGTCATTGTCAGGATAACAGAATTGCCTGCATCACCTGCTGCCGGGGTATAGGTTGGGCTAAGACTGGTTTCATCTGTGATGGAACCACTTCCGTTGCTTGTCCATTCGATATCGCCATTGGCTGAACTTGCTCCTGATACGGTGGCCTCGCTGTTTACACAGACGGTGGTGCTTCCGCCGGCTGAGGCTTCGGGTAGCGGATCGACTGTGATCTTCACCACATTCGATTCGGCCGCACCTGTCCAGTCGTCTTTACAGCTTACGCGTGCCAGTCGTCTGAACCAGCTTGTCTGGGTCATTGCTCCGGGTGAATAGGTATTGCTTGATGCGCCAATGATGTCATCAAAGGTGTGGGTGGAACTGGTCGTATTGCTTTGCCACTGATACTGCAGTGTTCCGCCATAATCTGATGCTTCGGATACGCTTCCAAGTTCGGCTGCTTCGGTGTTGTAGCAGATGGTTTGCTCTCCGTTGATTTCTCCTGCATTTGTCGGGTTGGAACAGGTGTTCTGTGCTGTTGTATAGCTGAAGGCTGTTTCAACATCGTCGCCATTGCGTGCTTTTACACGAAAGTAATACGTTACTCCTGTGCTTAAACCGCTCACTGTTTTTGTTCCCCAGGTCGTTGCTGTTTGCCATACTTCTGTTGCAGCACGGGTTCCGTTGGCCTGAACGTAGGTTCCGTTTACTGAATCCTGGATGGCAAATTCAGTAGCAATTGGGTTATTGTTCACATTCACAGCCGCATCCAACGATGTTGCTGTTGGGTTGATTACAGTGGGGCAAGCTGGTGCATTGGCTAGGGTAAAGAAATCAACCCGAGTACCATAGCTGATTCCGGCTGCATTCTTCGCAAAGGATCTCTGGCTATAACGGCTGTTTACAGATAGTTCGTTGAAGGGTTTGCTGAATATGCTGGTTCCATATCTGCCGGTATCGGCTTTGATGATCACTCCAGCATCGCCAATCACCTGATCGGTACCGGTATAGGCGTAATGGATCATTCCCCGCACGGTGACTGTGTCGCCGGCGATGGAGGTGATGCTGCCATTTCCGGTGGCAAAGGTGGTGTCGATATTGCTCGCTGCCTGGGTGCTTACTGTTGGCAAGGAATAAGGATATGTAGAGGCTGAAAAGCCATAAACGCTTTCCACATCACCGCCATTGCGGGCTTTTACGCGGAAATAGTAGATTGTTCCGCTGCTAAGGCCGGTGATGGTTTTTGTGCCCCAATTTGTGGCGGTTTGCCATACGGCTGTGGCTGAGCGGGTTCCGTTGGCCTGAACAAAAGTTCCGTTCACCGAGTCCTGAATGGCAAATACGGTTGCAATTGGGTTGCTGTTTACATTCACGGCAACATCGAGGGTGGTGGCGGTCGGATTGTTCACAGTTGGTGTGTCGGGCACATTGGCAAGCGTATAAAGCGATGTTGTTCCACTGAAAACCGTTTCAACATTATTGCCATTTCTTGCCTTCACTTTGAAGGTATATTGGGTATTTACACTTAATCCTGTAACTGTTTTTGCGGTATTGGTCGCATCGGTTTCCCAATCTGCCTCGGTTTGCCAAACAGCGCTTACTCCCAGCGTTCCATCTGATTGTACATATTTACTTCCCACATTTTCCTGAATGGTAAATTCGGTAGCTGCCGGATTCGCGTTACCGTTAATGGCGACATTAAGCGATGTTGTTGTTGCAGTGTTTACTGTTGGCGCCGTGGGAACCTTGGCCAGTGTATAAAGCGAATCTTTGCTGCTATAGTCTGTTTCGGCATCGCTGCCATTTTTCGCCTTTACTTTAAAGACATATTTTACGTTTTCGCTTAAACCACTTATGGTTTTGGCCGTATTTGTTGCATTTACTTCCCACAAAGCTTCGGTTTGCCAGATTGTAGTTAATCCAAGTGTCCCGTTTGCCTGAACAAATTTACTCGTGACAGTGTCAAAAATTGCATAAGTGGTGGTTGCTGGATTGCCGTTAGCATTGATGGCCAAGTTGAGCGTAGTAGTAGTTGGAGCGCTTAGGCTTGGTACTGAAGGAGTGTTGGCCAATGTATAAAAATCCAATTCATCGCCATAGCCTGTTCCCAAAATATTGGTGGCGTATGCGCGCAAATAATATCGGGTATTAACATTCAATCCTGTGACAGCACTTGAAAAATCAGCATCCTCACTTCCCGTGCTAACGGTTTCACTGGTTTTTGTTGTTAATGCAACTGTAGGGCCTGTTGCTATATCCCAAACCACACCTTTTGCGGTAATGGTTTCGCCCATATCATCAATGGTTTCGCCACCGCTGCTTGCCGTATTTGCTGTAATGGCTGTGATGGCTGTTGTGGTTAAGGATGGCGCCGGAGCAGCAGGATCTGCCGCGTACTTATACTCAAAAGCTCCCATATCGATGGTGCCAGTGAGTGTTGGACTGGTTTTAAGCCTCTTACGCAAAAAGCCTGTGCCTCGAATGTCATTTGTAAGGGTACTGTAGGTGTCATTTCCGGCATCAGTGCAGGGTGAAGTACCGCAAATACGGTAATCGCTAACTGCCGGGTTGACAAATACTGGATCAGTGGTAATGTTATGATTGGTGGCAGTAAATATGTTGGTTCCTTGATATAAATATTCCGGACCGTTATAGTAGCAGGAATAATTTAAAACAATAGTTCCCATCGTAATGTAGAACTGGTTTCCGCAATCAGCAGGGTTATTATTTACTGTATTACCCCAGACAATTGAATTCTTTAATTGCAGCGTCATGGAAGTCCCGGCAAAATAAATCCCTCCTGCCCGGCTGGCTGCATTATTGTTTGCAATGGTAGTGTTGATAAATTCGGGCGATCCTTCATTACCTAAATAATAAAGGCCTCCTCCTATGTTTCCGGTGTTATTTGCAATCAAGCAATTATTAAAGACAATGGAACCACTTTCTATAGTACCTCCACCTCCGTATGATCCGATGTTGTTGATTATATAACAATTGGTAAACTTGCTGTTGGATGTTGTTGATGTAAAGCCGGCACCGTTGCGGCTTGCTTTATTGTGTATAATAGTACAGTTGTTAAAAGCAGGATCACCCGATTTTACATAAATTCCACCGCCATCGCTATGAGGTGCTCCGCCACTGGCGTTTCCACCCTGAATAGTAAATCCATCCAGAACAGCGGTTGTGTTTATCGCTGGCAACTCTTCGGGCTGGTAAATTATATGGTAGCAATTATCACTTATACCCGTAAAGTTTCCTGTATAATCATCATCCCCGTCCAGGTCGCCGCTCAGAATAGATTTGTTGGTATTAAAATCCCTTAACGTCAAATCATAATCAGTTGCCTCTGTTCCTGCAAATCCACCGTAAACGGTTACGCCATTTTTCAGTCGGAAATGGTAAAAGCGCGAAGTATTGGTAAGGTCGTAGGCCGATGTGGGTTTGTAGGTTCCCGCCTTTACCCAGATCCTGTCGCCGCTTTGGCTAATATCCATTGCTGCCTGCAGGGTTTTCTTGGCAGTTGCCCATGAACAGCCATCACCCAGATCATTCGTCTGAGCAGCATCCACATAAAAGATTACAGAAGCTTCCAAAGCCCCCATGGTTGGCACAATCTGACGGGGGGCACCGATATAATCGGTGATGATGCCTGTACCATCAGTCCCGATGAGTAGTGCTGTCTGTGGTTTGAACCCGCTGGCTATGCCTGCTTCTGGATTAAGAAATAAAGAATTGATATTTAAACTATGTGTGTCCTGGCCAGTGTATCCCTGCCAGGCCCCAAGTGTTGCATAGTTATTAGTTGGCCCTCGTTTACCTAATATGCCTCCCGCATT
>CAZWRD010000216.1:0-3944 GCA_964636105.1 uncultured Bacteroides sp. | reverse complement strand
ATGAAACGAGCCATGAGAAATATTCACACACAAGAGGATGTTTATTTGGCGAGTTCCATATGTACAAATAAATATAAATAAATAAACATATGAAAAAATACATTTTAGTAATAGTTGCAATTATAAGTATGTCAATGGTTAGTGATAAAAATGCCTATCTGGTTTTCGATAAAAACGGAAACATCAGCAAATATGAGAATTTGCTTGAAGCCGCAAAAAATGCAGATATTGTTCTTTTTGGCGAACTTCACACCAACCCAATTTGTCATTGGCTAGAAATTGAACTTACAAAAGATTTATATAAAACATCGGGCAAAGAAATTGTGATGGGAGCAGAAATGTTCGAGACAGATAACCAACTGATAATGAATGAGTACTTAACAGGCAGAATTAAAGAAGCTAATTTTGAAGCAGAGGCAAAACTTTGGCCAAATTACAAATCAGATTATAAAGTTTTAATTAATTTTGCTAAGAAGAATAAACTGAATTTTATTGCAACCAATGTTCCAAGACGTTATGCTAGCCTTGTTAGTCGTTCAGGATTTGAAGCACTTGATTCATTATCATTTGAAGCCAAAACTTTATTTCCATCGTTACCCATAAAATACAATGCAGAACTTGGTTGTTATAAAAATTTGCTTAAATCGGCAGCAATGGGTAAAGATACAACGCATGTAAATATCAATTTACCAAAAGCACAAGCACTTAAAGATGCTACAATGGTAAATTCTATTTTAAAGAATTATAAGAAGAATCAGTTATTCATTCATTATAATGGCACATATCATTCCGAAAATTTCGAAAGTATGGTTTGGTATCTGAAAGAAATGAATCCAAAACTAAAAATACTTACCATTTCAAGTGTTGAACAGGAAAACATAGAAACACTAACAAAAGAGAATTTAAATAAAGCAGATTTTATTTTGTGCATACCCGAGAGTATGTCAAATTAAATGAATGATTCATTTATCTCAATTGTACACATCACAAAATCAACCAATTATTTTAATTTAAAATAGTTCTAAATTGTTTGTTTAATTGGCTAATTCTCTTTACTTTTGCGGTATAATAAATAAACTTTTTCTGCAATAGAGATGACATTAAATGATTTAAAAGAAGGGCAAAAAGGAATCATCACAAAAGTGAAGGGGAGAGGTGCTTTTCGGAATCGAATCACAGAAATGGGCTTTGTAAAGGGAAAAGAAGTAACAGTAATAAAATCGGCTCCACTCAAAGATCCAGTAGAATATAGTATAATGGGGTATTCTATTTCCCTAAGAAGAAGTGAAGCTGCATTAATTGAAATAATTTCAGAAAATGAGGTTGTTAGTATAAATCAAGAGTTTTTAGGGGTTACTGATGAAGAAATTTTAAAAACCTCTGCTCGTATAAAAGGAAAAGTAATTGATATTGCCCTGATTGGAAATCCAAATGCTGGAAAAACCTCTTTATTTAACTTTGCATCCCATTCAAAGGAACATGTTGGCAACTACAGTGGAGTAACTATTGATGCTAAAACAGCTTCATTTAAACTCGACGATTATCTTTTTAACATTACAGACTTACCAGGAACTTACTCAATATCAGCATATACTCCAGAAGAGCTATATGTCAGAAAATTTATTTTTGACGAAAAACCAGATGTAATTGTAAATGTAATTGATACTTCAAATATTGAAAGAAATTTGTTTTTGACAACACAATTAATTGATATGGATATCAAAGTTGTGATTGCACTAAATATGTTTGATGAGTATGAAAAAACCGGTGATATTTTTGATTTTGATCATTTAGGCAAAATGATTGGTATTCCGATGATTCCAACAGTTGGTTCAAAAGGAAGAGGTATAAACAATTTGCTCAGAAAAGTAATTGAAGTGTATGAAGATAAAGAACCTTCTGTACGCCACATCCATATTAATTACGGTTTAAATGTTGAAAATTCAATAAAAAGTATTCAGGATTATTTAAAATTAAATAAATCATTTACTGATAAAATTTCTTCAAGATTTTTAAGTATCAAGCTTTTAGAAAAAGAAGAATGGGCAAATTTGATAATAAGCGAATGGGATAGCTATTTTGCAATATCGGCAAGAGTAGAAAAAGAAATTAAACGATTAGAATTACTTTTTGCAGAAGAAACAGAAACACAAATAGCTGATGCCAGATATGGTTTTATTGCAGGAGCATTAAAAGAAACCTATCAAAAAAAAAGCCAACCAATTGATAGTACCTCATCAACATCAAAAATTGATCGCATATTAACCCACAAATTTTGGGGTTACCCTATTTTTATTTTCTTTTTATGGTTAATGTTTCAAACAACTTTCCGTTTGGGAGAATATCCTGTTTCTTGGATAGAAAATTTAGTTGAATTTATTGAAAATCAACTTGTTATTTTCTTTCCAGATGGAATGCTAAAAGATTTAATAGTTAGCGGCATTGTTCATGGTGTGGGTGGTGTTATTGTTTTTCTACCAAATATTTTGATATTGTTCTTATTTATTTCTGTGATGGAAGACACGGGTTATATGGCTCGTGCAGCTTTTATTATGGATAAATTAATGCATAAAATTGGATTACACGGCAAATCATTTATTCCGCTTATTATGGGCTTTGGCTGCAACGTTCCAGCAATTATGTCAACTCGTACACTTGAAAATAAAAGTGATAGATTACTCACGATATTGATAAATCCTTTTATGTCGTGCAGCGCACGTTTGCCGGTTTATATTCTGATTAGCAGTGCTATTTTTGCTGAACATGCAGGAACAGTCTTGTTTTCGATTTATATGACAGGTATTTTGTTGGCAATCATTTTTGCAATTATTTTTAGTAAACTGGTTTTCAAATCAAAAGATGTTCCATTTGTAATGGAGCTGCCACCATACAGAATACCCACAATTAGAGCTACATATAAGCATGTTTGGCATAAAAGCGGTCAATATCTAAAAAAAATGGGTGGTGTAATTCTATTTGCTTCTGTTATCATATGGGCTTTAGGCTATTTCCCTCGAGAAACAGGAAGTGAGCACCTCTTTAAGCAGAAAATTGATAAACTTAGCCTTGAATACGATAAAAAAATATCATCAGCATCTGTAAATGATACTGTTATTTTAATAGCTGAGAAAAAAGAATATATAAGACAAATAAACCTAGATATGGAAGCACACCGACAGGAAAACTCATATATAGGAAAAATTGGACATTTTATTGAACCCATTATGCGACCCTTGGGTTTCGACTGGAAAATGAGTGTAAGTCTCTTGGCTGGAACTGCTGCAAAAGAAATTGTAGTGAGTACGATGGGTGTTATTTATCAAGCTGACAATAACGCTGATGAAAAATCAAGTGCTTTAATTTATAAAATTCAAAATGAGAAAGACAAAAATGGGAAAAGGGTTTTTACACCTATTGCTGGTTTATCTTTTTTGATTTTTGTTTTAATTTATTTCCCTTGTATTGCTGTTTTTGCAGCCGTAAAAAAAGAAGCAGGAAATATAAAATGGGCTATTTTTTTAGCAAGCTATACTACGGCTTTAGCTTGGATTGTATCGTTTATTGTTTATCAAACAGCTAGCCTTTTCTACTAAAAAGCTTAATTTATATAAACAAACTGCTATATGTAAGATGTATTTTTACAACTGTTTTGTTGATATTTATCAAACCTATTTTTTTACCTAACTACATTCCTGACATTCAACAAAATATCACATCAAATAAAATATATCTAGATATATCGATGTATTATTTGTTTTATTATCTTTGTCGTTCAAATCAAAGAAAATGCAAAGACGAGAATTTCTTAAAATATCAGCATTGCTAACTGGCGGTCTGGCTATATCTGGAACCATTTTTGAAGAATTGCTGGCTATGTCTGACGAAGACCTAAAAGCAAAATTCGGAGTTTATCCAACTTATTGTGAAATCTGTTTCTGGCAATG
>CAZWRD010000215.1:0-3947 GCA_964636105.1 uncultured Bacteroides sp. | reverse complement strand
TGCAACGGGATGTTGAAATAAATATTTCGCAGGCAAAAAGCAGCGAACCTGTTACTTTTATAAATGAAATAATACATAAAAGAAATATCGCAAAACAAGAGAAACAGCCTTATAGAGAAATCTGGATGGTTTTTGATGATGATAACCGAAATCTGAAAAATATTTTTCAAAAACTTGAGAAAGAAAGAATTATGGCAGCATATTCTTCAATAAGCATCGAATTCTGGTTTATACTTCATTTTGAAAAGAGGAACAAACAATTTGCAAAGCATGAAGATGCCCATAGATACTTACTTTGTCTGAAACCCGATTACGAAAAAACAAATCCTGATTTATGGAAAGAATTTGAAACACTATATTTGCAAAATGCTAAAAACAATGCATTATGGCTCCGTCAGCAACAGGGAAATCCTGAAATGTATAATGTATTTGATTGTAAACCTTATACAAATATCGACCTGTTGGTAGAAAAACTATTACATTTTGAAGAAAACAACTGAAATGACAGAAAACAATATAACTAAACATTGGCAAGTAAGGAAGTTAATATAAAAATCTAACAAATATTAATAAAATCATGGAAGAAGAATTAAAATCAGAAGGCAAATGTTTGTATTGCAATCAAATGCTATCGAAAAAAGATATAGGTAAGCATATTGCAAAACATTTATCAGAAAAAGAAAAAGCTGAGACAGCCGACAATTCCCAAACTTATTGTCATATTGAAGTGGAAGCTGATATAATGTTCTTACATTTATTGGTTAAGGGCAATACAAGCATGCAAAAAATTGATGCCTTTTTAAGGGACATCTGGTTGGAATGTTGTGGGCACTTGAGTGAATTTGGTTCTAAAACCATTAAAGTTAAAATGAGCCATAAAGTAAAGGATGTACTCCAACCTAAAGTTAAAATATTTCATGATTATGATTTTGGTTCAACTACAAGAGTTTTTCTGAAAGGCTTAAAGCAATATGAGCTAAATCTGAAAGAAAATATCGTATTGTTATCACGCAACGAACCATTAAAATTCATGTGTAAAAGTTGCAGAAAAGAAATAGCAATTAATTTATGTACAGTTTGTTGTTATGAAGAAATGGCATTTTTTTGTAAAAAGTGTTCTAAAAAGCATGAAAAAGTTTGTTCTGATTTTGCTGATTATAGCTGCACACCTATAATTAACTCTCCCAGATTGGGCGAGTGCGGATATACTGGAGGAAGTATCGATTTGGAAAGAGATGGAGTTTATAAAGAGGTTTAAATTTTCAATATACAATGGAGCTTTCAAAAACAGATTAAAAAATTGCCTGTCAGATAATAAAAAAAGGGCTACAAAATGAGTTTGCCAAATCTTTAATCGATTCCGATGCGATATTAGATCAAGGAAACACAAATCAATCAAAAAACAAATAATTTTACTATAAAAATGAAAAACATAATCAAGCAATTACCCTATAAAATAACAAAAGATCATAATTATATAAATAGATTAAATTCGATTCCAAAGGAATTGAGTGTGCAAATGGCTGATCTACACGAACAATGTTTAAATACTAATAATAAGGCTATTATTAATAGGTTGATAAATTTAATCGAAAAATATCCTCAGGCAGGAATACTCAAAAACTTTTTATTTATAGCATATATGCTCCGTAACGAAGATGTAAAAGCATTGGAAATTATGGAATTAACAACAAAATTACACCCCAACTACTTATTCGGGAAATTAAATATTGCAAATTTATGTATCGATAAAGATAGATTGGAAGAAGTACCTGAAATATTAGGCAAAACATTAGAATTGCAGGATTTATATCCCGAAAGAGATACTTTTCATTTGGCTGAAATTACCAATTATTACAAAACAGTTATCAAATATTATATTTCGGCAGATGAGATTGATAAAGCAGAAAAAAAACTTGAATTTCTTGAAGAAATTGCACCTGAACATCCCGATACAATCGAAGCATTAAAATTAGTTTATACATTCAGAATGATAAAGGGTCAGGAACGTATGGAAGAGGAAATGAAAAACAGAATTTCTGTAAATGTTTCAACATTTGCATCTACAGATTATATTGATGAAAAACCCGAATTTACTCATTCTCAAATTGATTACTTATATGAATATGGAATTAATATTCCTGTTGAAAAGCTTTACGAAATATTAGCTTTGCCTCGGGAAACATTAATTTCAGATCTCGAAAAAGTCTTGGATGATGCTGTTAAAAGGTTTGAATATTTTAATACAATTGAATATGAAGAGGAAACACATTCTTTTGTTATACATGCCCTGTTTCTTTTAATGGAGCTGAATGCAGAAGAAAGTTTACCAAAAGTACTATCACTATTAGAATATGATTATGATTTTATTCAAGTATATTTGGGCGACCACAAAACAGAAACTTTATGGCAATGTATTTATAAATTAGGATTTAATCAGACAGATAAATTAGAACAACATTTACTAAAACCAGGCATAGAAACATTTTGCAAAACACCGGTTTCAGATGCACTTTGTCAGTATGTATTGCATAATCCTGAAAAACGTGAAGAAATTCTCAGCATTTATTCAACGATTTTTGAAACTTTTTTAATCGCAAAAATCGAAGACAATCTGATAGATAGCGAATTTTTAGGTTTCACAATTAGTGACACCTTAGATTGCGGACTAATTGAATTGCTTCCTGTTATAAAAAAGCTTTATGAGAAAAAATATGTATCATTGGGAATCTGTGGCGATTACAATGTAGTTGAAAAAGATTTTTTAAGTTCAAAAAAGAAAAATAAAAAAAGAGATATTTTTAATATATTTGAATTATACAACGATGTACTAACTACATGGTCAGGATATACTGAGTTCAACGAAAATATAAATGCCATTAAAGATGATTTTTATTATAAACCCGAGCAGGCAGTATCAGAGAAAATTGGCAGAAACGAACCTTGTCCGTGTGGTAGCGGCAAAAAGTATAAAAAATGCTGTATGAATAACGTATAATCTATTTATATAATGAATTTTAATAAAATTTATAATCGAAACATCTAAGAATTGCTTTTTCTTAATTGATCTCAAATAGTCGTCTGAAATGTTATTATTTAAAAGCAATGATTATCAAATAGAAACTTAAAATTAGCAATATTATTTCAAACATTTTTTTTATTTTGCAATTAAAAACTATAACAATATGAATTCACATCAGATTATAGATATTACACCTTCTAATATTGATGACTTAGGCACTTATTGTGTGAAAGATAAAAAATCGCCAGGTTTTAAAGCCAAAGCCAAATGGTTTAATGATGAATACCAAAATGGATTAAGGCTTAAAATTGCTATTGACAGCAATGGCAAGCAAATGGGTTTTATTGAATTTACAAATGCAGAAGCTGCATGGCGTCCTGTAAATGCTGCTAATTTTATTTTTATACAATGTATTGGAGTATTTTCGAAAGAAAGCAGAGGAGTAAATCTGGGAAGTGCTTTGATAAAAGCCTGCGAAGATTATGCTTCCGGCAACAATAAATCAGGTGTTTGTGTAATGTGTTCGGAGGGAGTATGGATGGCTGATAAAAGTATTTTTGAAAAAAATAATTACCAACTAGCAGATAAACTTGGCAGGTTTGAGCTGATGTATAAAACATTTGACAACTCCTCTCCTATTCCGGCTTTTATAAATTGGGAAGAAAAACAAGAAAATTATGGCGGTTGGCATCTGATTTATGCCGATCAGTGTCCATGGCACGAAAAAGCGGCAGCAGAATTAAAAACTTCTGCCGAAAAATATGGTATTGAACTTAATATAAAAAAAATAAACAATGCCAAAGAAGCTCAAAATGCACCATCGGGCTTTGCCACCTTTAGTTTGTTGTATAATGGGAAACTTCTGGAAGATCATTATATCAGCAAAACCCGCTTCGAAAACATACTGAAGAAGATATTGAAGTAA
>CAZWRD010000214.1:0-3980 GCA_964636105.1 uncultured Bacteroides sp. | reverse complement strand
GCAACCACTGCTATTGTTGCCGACTATTATTGTACTATTGGTTTTGTCAATTCTTGTTTATCAACCAATACCAATACGGTAAATATTACTGTATTAACAAATCCTGTTGGTTTAACTGCCTGTCAAGATGCAAGTGCAGTTTTGAGTGTTACTAAAACAGGTAATAATGTTGTTACGTATCAATGGAGAAAAGCAACGACTAATTTAGTGAATGGAGCAAATATTGCTGGAGTTACTACTTCATCCTTAACCTTAACCAATTTAGCTTTAGCAGATGCGGGTGCTTATACTTTAGTAGCAACAGATGCCAATGGCGCTGTCATTACTTCATTGGCTGGAACCATTACAATTACCAACAATACAAAATATGTATTACCTGCTACTTTAACAACTTGTGCAACTACTAGTACTATTAATTTAGCAAGTTCAGTTTTAACTGGAACTTCTGGTGCAACAAGTATAAAGTGGCAAAGAAGTTTGGATGGAGGTAATACATGGTCAGATATTGTTTCGAGTATGGATGGGGTTACTTATACTAATT
Organism: uncultured Bacteroides sp.; assembly: GCA_964636105.1. Taxonomy (GTDB): domain Bacteria; phylum Bacteroidota; class Bacteroidia; order Bacteroidales; family JACABE01; genus JACABE01. The sequence goes on along the minus strand of CAZWRD010000214.1, from coordinate 3,439 downwards.
TTACAACCGCTACATTAGGCATTACTGCAGCAAATACTACTGCAAGTAGTTCTTTAAATGGTTATCAATATCGTATTGCAAGTATAAATGCTTCTTGTACTAACTATTCAAATGTAGAAACAATTACTATTAATAGTGCGCCAACTATTACTGCGCAACCAAGCAATAGTGTTTTATGTAATGTATTTGGAACTAGTTTTACTGCTGCGGCTACTGGAGCGAACTTAACTTATAGATGGCAAACAAGAGCTCCGTCAGGAACTTGGACGACTATTACTGGATCAAATGCAAGTTCAATTGATAATGGAGTTGTGTATTCAAATTTTTCAACAACCACTTTAAATTTAAGTGCAGCTCCTGCAACTGAAAATAATAATGAATACCAAGTATTAATTTCAAATAGTTGTGGAACTGTTACAAGTACAACAGCTGTTTTAAATCCAACAGTGGCTACTCCAATTTTAAACACGAATAATATTGCTGTTTGTGAAGGCACAGACATTACATTAACAACAAGTTCAACCACGGCTACTACAACTTATCAATGGTATTTAGCAGGAACTGCTATAGGGGGTGCTACAAATAATACTTATAATCCTACGTCTAGTGGTAATTATTCAGTGATTGCGAATGCTACTGGTTATTGTAAGTCTGGAACAGCAAGCGCGACTGTTACAATTAATCCTGCTCCACTTGTTGCTATTGCGCAAGGTGCGGTTTTAACATTATCAGGTAACGGAGGAATTGATCTAACTGCTAATGCTATTCCTGCTCTTTCTGCTCCTGGTTCTTATAATTATACTTGGTATAAAGATGGCAGTTCAGTAAGTGGGCCAGCATCAACTAATGTTTATACAGTTGGTTTAGCTGGTTCTTATACAGTTAGAGCTACCAATAATAGTACTACTTGTTTTGCAACGAGTCCTGCTACTACTATTACAGTATTACCAGCGGCAAGTGTAAATGGTAGTTCTGCAATTTGTGCCGATGGTTCTGTATCAATGTCAGTTGCTATAGCAGCTGGTCAAACTATTCAATGGGAAAGTACTACTGATGTTGGTACATATTCGTATACAGCAATTACTGGTGCAAATTCTGCTACTTATACTGCAACACCTACAAATATAACGAGTGCCCCTATATCAATTACTTATCGCGCGGTAATTTCAACAGGAACAAACACTACATCAGCAGCAACAGGAACAACTAATGCTATTGTTGTAACAGCTAATCCAATTCCTACTGCAATTATTTCTAATACAGCTTCAGGTACTACTTTATGTGCAGGCACGAATGCTATTTTAACTGCAAGTTCTGGTGCTGCAAGTGCTACTTATCAGTGGTACAATGATAATACAATTATTACTGGTGCTAATGCTAGTACTTATACTGCAACTAGTTCGGGTAATTATAGTTTTAAAGTAACCGATATTAGTTGTGATTGTTCTGCCAATTCAATTAGTTCAACTGTAACTTTTGCAACTCCACCAGATGCGCCAAATTTAACGGCTACTTCAAAAATAATTTGTGTTAATACCACTGCAGACTTAACCGTATACCAACCTCTTGCAATTGCAGGTGTAAGTTATGAATGGCATTCAGCTTCTAATACTTTAACTAGTACTTTAGTAGCTGATGCTACTAAAGTTGGCACTGCAGGTACATATTATTTATTTGCTAAAAATAATACTGCAGGTTGTTATAGTAACGCATCTGTTGCATTTACATTATCAATTGAAAATGTAGGTCAAGCAATTTTAACTGGAGCAAGTACACCTACATATACTATTGGGGATATTGCAGTCGGATTAAATGCGTCTACTTCTAATCCAACTTATTCATTAAGATGGTATGCTGCATCAACTGGAGGTGTGGCTTTAACTTCACCAGTACTTCCTTCTACAGCAACAGCTGGCATTACTAATTATTATGTAGAACAATACGATGCGAACGCAAGTTTCTGTACAAGTAATCCAAGACAACTAGCTGCAGTAACTGTAAAACCATTGGCACCAACTGTAACCAATATTACTTATTGTCAAAATGCTACTGCCGTTGCCTTAACAGCAACACCAGCTACAGGGGGCACTTTAAATTGGTATGGTACTGCTGCAACGGGTGGAACATTAACCACCACTGCAACCATACCTGCTACTGGCACAGCAACCAATACAACTTATTATGTTTCACAAACAGTGAATGGAGTAGAAGGAGCAAGAGCTGCTTTAACAGTAACAATTAACGCTGCACCAAGCGCACCTAGTGTAATTTCTGGAACATTTAGTGTTACATCTACGAACTCTTATACTTATTCAGTTACATCTGTTGCCAATACCACTTATCAATGGACATTACCTTCCTTTATGTCGGGGACATCCACTACCAATAGTATCAGCGCTTTAGTAAATGCAGCAGGTACGGGTACTATTAATGTTATTGCTATCAATGCGAATGGATGTTTAAGTCCAGCAACAACATCTAATGTTACTGCTGCACAATATATTGCACCTCCGCCTTCTATCACGAATGCAATTTATACAATTGGCGATCCATCTAATCCAGCCAATACTGCATCACAAATAACAGCAGCCACGGGCGCAACTTTAAATTATTATACAAGCAATGCAGCTGGTAGTACTTCTACAAGTGAGCAATCTATTCCTGCCACTGCCGGAGTGTATACTTATTATGTTTCTCAAACAATTAATGGTGTTGAAAGTGCTTTAGTTCCTTATACAGTAACTATTAAACCGCAAAAACCAATTGTTGCTGATATTACTTATTGTCAAAATGATATGGCACTTGCACTTACAGCAACTGGTACCGATATACAATGGTATACAGTAGCAAGTGCTGGATCAGCATCTTCAACTGCACCTACACCTTCAACAGGGACGGCAACATCAACTACTTATTATGTTACTCAAACAGTGAATGGGGTAGAGTCGGATAGGATGGCTTTATTAGTTACCATTAATCCAACACCTGCAACTCCTAGTGCTATATCTGGTAGCACCACCACCTCAACAGAAAGTTCAGAAGTATATTCAGTCACCAATGATGCAAATGCCACCGGATATGCTTGGGTATTACCTAATGGTTGGACTGGTACCTCATCCATAAATTCAATCACTGTAACTGTTGGTTTGTCTGGTGGTCAAATAAAAGTGAAAGCACTTAGTGGATCTTGTGCAAGTCCTTTTTCTACTTTATCGGTGGATATTTTAAATGTAACTAACCCTCCACTTACAACTGATATTACTTTTATAACTGGATCAATACCTTCTAGTATTGCAACCAATACCACTGCATTAATTACGGGTACTGCAAGTACAACACTTAATTTTTATACGTCAAATGCCGCGGGTACTGCAAGCTCAAGTACTCAAACAACACCAACAACACCTGGAGTATATACTTATTATGTATCTCAAACTTC
>CAZWRD010000213.1:0-4015 GCA_964636105.1 uncultured Bacteroides sp. | reverse complement strand
TTCACAACAAATATCGTCCACAGTTCTATTTCAGAACAACTGACGTAACTGGTGAAACTATCTTACCAGAAGGTGTTGAAATGGTAATGCCAGGTGATAACTTAACTATCACTGTTGATTTAATCACAGAAATCGCATTAAACTTGAACTTAAGATTCGCTATTCGCGAAGGTGGAAGAACAGTTGGTGCTGGTCAGGTAACTGAAATTTTAGATTAATAAAATAATTTTAAATCAGAGAAACTTATTAAAAGGTTTCTCTGATTTAATTACGGGTGTAGCTCAATTGGTAGAGTGGCGGTCTCCAAAACCGTAGGCTGAGGGTTCAAATCCTTCCACCCGTGCTAAATACATTAAATTGATGTCAAAAGTAGTAGATTACATTAAAGAAAGTTACGACGAGCTTATGAATAAAGTGTCGTGGCCAACATGGAGCGAATTACAAAATAGTGCTATCGTTGTTTCTGTAGCATCATTGGTTATCGCTTTTGTCGTATTCGGTATGGATATCTTATTTGGAGCTCATCCTGATTTATTATGGAAGGGTCTTCTTGGTTACTTTTATAGCTTTTTAGCATAATATTATTAACTTTATTTTAAAAATTGGGGTCTTGCTTCCCTTATAAAACACCTTCCGTTTTTTCGAGACCATAAAGATTTTTAATAAATAATAGCATCTAATAAGTAATAAATCAATATTGTATTAATTTTTGATAATTAATTCTTATCAATTTCTTTAGTAGTATGAGCGATCAGGTTAAAAAGTGGTATGTAGTTAGAGCTATAAGCGGTAAAGAGAAAAAAGTGAAAGAATACATGGAAAGCGAAATTAACCGTTTAAAGCTTGAAGACTATATTTCGCAAGTACTTATTCCAACAGAAAAAGTATATTCAGTAAGAAAAGGAAAAAAAATCAGTAAGGAAAGAAATTACCTTCCTGGTTACGTTCTTATTGAGGCTGTTTTAATTGGAGAAATTCCACACATTATAAAAAGCATTCCTAATGTAATCGGATTTTTAGGTTCAAAAGGCGAACCAATTCCAATGCGTCCTGCAGAAGTTAACCGTATACTTGGAAAAGTAGATGAGTTATCAGATCAGAATGAGGAAATGAATGATCCGTTTATCGTTGGAGAATCAGTAAAAGTAATTGATGGACCTTTCAATAGTTTTAGCGGTATTATTGAAGAAGTTAACGACGAAAAGAAAAAACTGAAAGTAATGGTAAAAATCTTCGGAAGGAAAACTCCATTAGAATTAAGTTTTATGCAAGTTGAAAAAGAATAACATATCAAACAATAAACTTAAATTTTTAATCTTTAAGTAAAAAAAGCAAAATGGCAAAAGAAGTTACAGCTATCATTAAATTACAAATTAAAGGAGGTGCTGCAAATCCTTCACCACCAGTAGGCCCTGCGTTAGGTTCTAAAGGTGTGAATATCATGGAATTTTGCAAGCAATTTAATGCTCGTACACAGGAAAGTGCTGGAAAAATAATCCCAGTAATTATTACTGTTTACAAAGATAAATCCTTTGATTTCATAATTAAGACTCCACCTGTAGCAGTACAGCTAATGGAAGCAGCAGCAATAAAGAAAGGTTCAGCAGAACCAAACAGAAATAAAGTTGCTTCTATCACATGGGAACAAGTTCAGCAAATTGCTGAATCAAAAATAGTAGATTTAAATTGTTTTACAATGGATTCAGCTATTTCTATGGTTGCAGGTACAGCTAGAAGTATGGGGTTAACTATAAAAGGAGAAAAACCTTTTGCAAATATCGCTTAGTAATGTTTAGAGCAAACATTATTTAAATAGTCAAATTTATATTAATAAAACGCGAAATGGGTAAGTTGACAAAAAAAAGAAAAGAAGCTTTAGCAAAATTCGATAAAGATGGCATCTATACATTAGAAGAAGCAATAAAAATAGTAAAAGAAATTTCTAATACTAAATTTGATTCTTCAGTTGATATCGATGTTCGTTTGGGTGTTGATCCACGTAAAGCCAATCAAATGGTTCGTGGTATCGTAACTTTACCTCATGGTACTGGTAAAACTAAAAAAGTATTGGTATTATGTACACCAGATAAAGAAGATGAAGCTAAAGAAGCCGGAGCAGATTACTACGGGCTTGACGAATACATTGATAAAATCAAGAGTGGCTGGACAGATGTTGATGTAATCATCACTATGCCAAGCGTTATGCCAAAAGTAGGAGCGTTAGGAAAAATTTTAGGTCCAAGGGGCTTAATGCCAAATCCAAAAACAGGTACTGTAACAATGGAAGTTGGAAAAGCAGTAACTGAAGTAAAAGCTGGTAAAATCGACTTTAAAGTTGATAAATATGGTATTATACATGCAGCAGTTGCAAAAGTATCTTTTACAAATGATAAAATTTCAGAAAATGCAAAAGAACTTGTACAAACCATTATTAAATTAAAACCAACTGCAGCAAAAGGTACTTATGTTAAAAGTATTTACCTTTCAAGCACAATGAGTCCTGGCATTAAGGTTGAACCTAAATCCATTACCTTATAAATTTTTTATAAAGTTTGTGGCTTAAAAGAAAATAATTACTATGAGAAAAGAAGGAAAAAGTCAACTTGTAGAAACTTTAGCAGAACAAATCTCTTCATCTAATTATTTGTATATCACTGATATTTCAGATTTAAATTCAGTAAATACAAGCAAATTAAGAAGACTTTGTTTCAAAAAAGAAGTAAAGTTGATAGTAGCAAAAAACACATTGCTAAGAAAGGCAATGGAAAAATCCGGCAGAGATTACTCTGAATTATTTCCGGTATTAAAGGGTTCAACTTCTATAATGCTTGCAGATATTAATAACTTACCTGCAAAATTAATAAAAGAATTCAGAGCTACTTCACCAAAACCTTTGTTAAAAGGTGCTTTTGTAGAAGAATCATTTTATATTGGCGACGATCAACTTGATACATTAATTCATATCAAGTCTAAAAATGAACTTATCGGTGATGTTATCGGTATGCTTCAATCTCCAATGCAAAATGTTATGTCTGCATTACAATCAGGTGGAAGTAACATCTCAGGAATTCTTAAAACATTATCAGAAAAACCAGAATAATTAATAAAAAAATAATTTTTAAAACACTTAAAACAATAATAAAATGGCAGATTTAAAAGCTTTTGCAGAACAATTAGTTAATTTGACAGTTAAAGAAGTAAAAGAATTAGCTGATATTTTGAAAGAAGAATACGGTATCGAACCAGCAGCAGCAGCAGTAGCAGTTGCAGCTCCAGCAGCAGCAGCAGCAGTTGAAGAAGAAAAATCATCTTTTGATGTAATTTTAAAAGCAGCAGGTGCTCAAAAATTAGCTGTAGTAAAATTAGTTAAAGAATTAACCAGTTTAGGTTTAAAAGAAGCTAAAGAATTGGTTGACGCTGCACCAAAACCTTTGAAAGAAGGCGTTTCTAAAGACGAAGCTGAAGCATTGAAAAAACAATTAGAAGAAGCTGGTGCTGAGGTAGAAATTAAGTAAGAAGGTTTTATATCATACTAATGACGAGGAAACAGGCTTCTTGTAAAAACAAGAAGTCTTTTCCTTGTTATATATATTTTGATAATTCAATATTTTTCTTCCATCTTAAAATCAAAATCACCTTGACACCAAAAACATTTCAAAAAGTAAACTTTGCATCAAAGAAAAGAACAGATTATCCTGATTTTCTAGATATTCAATTAAAATCATTTCAGGATTTCTTTCAATTAGAAACCAATTCGGAAAACCGTTCTAATGAAGGTTTATTTAAAGTTTTCTGCGAAAACTTTCCAATTACTGATGCTCGAAATAATTTTGTTTTAGAATTCCTCGACTACTTTGTTGATCCGCCAAGATATTCTATTGAAGAATGTTTGGAAAGAGGATTAACTTACAGTGTCCCTTTAAAAGCAAAATTAAAATTATATTGTACCGATCCCGAACACGAGGATTTTGAAACAATCATACAGGATGTTTATCTAGGTATGATTCCTTATATG